>WGEY01000052.1 GCA_015492495.1 Deltaproteobacteria bacterium
ACAAGGCTTGTTCAGCGCAAGGCGGAGAAACCAGACGCCTGCTCGCAGGCAGGCGGCAATCTATAACTTGTTGATTTAGTTAAGGACAAGGCGGCTGCTTCACTTTGTTCGCAATGACGATCCGGCGAATAAATCAGGGGCTCCCTGGAAGTAGTCTCTCAGCGCAAGCATCCGGCAGGCGCCCCCGGCCGGGTATTCTCAGAAAAGCTCTTCCTTCTTCTGGAAGTCCTCCACGACCTCGGCCCCGACACTTGTTCCGATCCTATCGGCCCCGGCCTCTATCATCTCCAGGGCCGCATCGAGGTTCCTTATGCCGCCGGCGGCCTTTATCTTGATCCTGCCGCCTGCCGTCTCCTTGAGCAGCTTGACGTCGTCCACCGTGGCCCCGCCGGGACCGAAGCCGGTCGAGGTCTTGACAAAGTGCGCACCGGCTCTTACCACGGTATCCACAGCATACACCTTCTCCTGGTACGTCAGGTAACAGGTCTCTATGATCACCTTCACGACCGTCCGAGGCACGGCCGAGACCACCGCCTTTATGTCTTCTTCCACGGCCGCGGTCTCGCCGGACTTGAAGGCCGAGATGTTCATCACCATGTCGACCTCGCCGGCTCCCTTTTCAACCGCCTCCTTCGCCTCGGTGACCTTCGTATGCGTCGTCTGGTAGCCCATGGGGAAGCCGACCACGGTCGAGATGTTCATCTTTCTGCCAGCGAGGAACATCCCAGCGAACTCGACATATGACGGAGGAACGCAGACCGATGCGAAGGGAAACTGCATGGCCTTGCGAAGGAGCTCCTCTATATCCTTCTTGGTGGCGTCCGGCCTCAGTATGGAGAGATCTATCAGACCAGCAAGATCTTCCGGCGTCATAGCTACAAAATTAGCAGATAAAGGATGTGTTGGCAAGCCAAAACAACGGCCCCAAGGGCAGGGAACGGGAAGGGAGGTTTTCCCGCCTTGGACGGCACAGGATTGACAACGGATCTCTTCTGTACCTATAATCAGGAGGCCTGCGCATGAAGCGAAAAGAACCGTTCATACCCGCTGAAAGGGACGAGACGGTCAGAAAGAGGATGGTCTCGCTACTCTGTGCGGCCTCCCTTTCGGCCAGGGATATATCCGCGGCAGCGGGAATATCCGAAAAAGAGGTTTATGCCCACCTTGAACATATCCAGAGGACGATCCACAGGAGCGGCAAGGCCCTTGTCGTAACCGCCGCCAGGTGCAGGAACTGCGGCTTCGAGTTCAGAAAGAGGGAGAGGCTCAAAAGGCCCGGGAGGTGTCCGGTCTGCCGCGGCGAGTCCATGGAAGGGCCGTTTTTTTCCATACGGTAACCAGGCGGCCCTTCCGGGGCACCATAGCTTCCTCTGCTATAATCTTCGTGTGAGCGGTAAAGGACGCAACGGGATGGTCCCATGTTGAGTTTGATATTCAGGCTGATCAGGACCCTGAACTCCGAGTCCGAGCCGGCGCAGATAAGCCTCGCCTTCTGCTTCGCCATGGTCGCGGGCTTCACGCCGCTTGCAAGCCCCCATAACATCCTTGTCCTGTTCCTCGTCCTCATAATCAGGGTGAACCTTACGGCCTTCACACTCGGAACGGTCTTCCTCGGCGGGGTCGCATACCTCATGGACCCGCTCTTTCACCGAATCGGCCTTTTCCTCCTTACCATGGATGCGCTCGAGCCGTTGTGGACCGCGCTCTACAATACCACGCCATTCAGGCTCATAGGCTTCAACAATACGATCCTCATGGGCAGCCTCGCGGTCTCGCTCGTCCTCTTCTTCCCCCTGTTCATCGCGTCGAACCTTGTCATACGCTCATACCGCGAACACATCATGGCCTGGGTGCGGAAGAGCCGTATCGTCGGGGTGTTCAGGGCCACCAGGCTCTACCGTGCCTACAGGGCCTATACCGGACTTGGAGGTGGGGCGTGAAGTGGATACGCTGGTGGGGGATCGCTGTATTCGCGGCAATGGTTGCGGTCATCCTCGCGGCATGGTTCCTGCTCGCCGGTTACGTGGTTGAGAGGGCGGTCGAGACGGCAGGTGCGAGGATCGTGGGCGCGAAGGTGGAGCTCGACGGTGCGGACCTTACGATATCCCCGCTGGGTGTGACCCTGAAGGGACTTCAGGTTACGGACCCGGATCTGCCGATGACGAACGCCATCGAGGCGCGAAGGATCGTATTTTCACTCGAAGCGCCGGCCCTTTTCCGGCGCAAGGTCATAATCGATGCGCTCGATGTAGAGGGGCTCAGGTTCGGCACCCCGAGGAAGAGTTCCGGCGCGCTCACCAGGGGAAGTAAGAAAAGGACGGCCGAACGTCCGTCCTTGCCCCAAGAAGGCGCACGCCAGAGGTTGAACCTCCCTGCCTTCGATCTCCCGGATGCAAAGGAGATCATCAGGCGGGAAAGGCTCAGGAGCGTGGAGCTCGTGGAGTCGATCAGGGAGGATATTGAAAAAGACAGGATCAGATGGAAAAAGGATATAGAGGGACTTCCGGACAGGGACAGGATAGAGGAGTACAGGAGGCGCATGGAGGGGCTCGGGTCCGTCGGCAAGGAGGGGCTTGCGGGCATACTCGCCGGGGCCGGGGAGTTCATGAGGCTTCAGAAGGAGCTCAAGGACGATCTGGAGCGTATCTCCAAGGCGACCAGGGGCCTCGAGGAGACGATAAGGTCCTACGAGAGGAAGATCGAGGCCGTTCGCCGCGCCGCGGAAGAGGACGCCCGGAGGCTCGCCGAAAAGTACACCCTGTCCGCAGAGGGGCTCGGAAATATAAGCCTTCTCATATTCGGTGCAAGGATCACCGCCTTGACCGACAGGGCGGTGAGATGGTATGTTAGGCTCAGGCCGCTTGTGGAGAGGGTAAAGGAGAAAAGGGGCGCCAAGGAGATCATAAGGCCCTTGCGCGGTAGGGGCGTGTATGTAAGGTTCAGGGAACGGCATCCATCGCCGGACCTCCTCGTCCGAAGGGCGCGGCTTTCGGTCTCCCTTCCCGGCGGGGATGTGCACGGAAGTGTCACCAATATAACCCCGGATCAGGATGTGCTCGGCCGGCCGCTTGAATACCGCTTTCTCGCAGAGAGGCTCGAGGGCCTCAAGTCGCTGGACCTCGCCGGGGTGATCGACCACGTTGATCCCGCAAGATCCCGCGATTCGGCGGACCTTAAGCTTCGCGGATACAGGGTAAATGAGCTCTCCCTTGCCGGGGGAGAGCTCCCGGTGGTATTGAAGAAGGCGCTCGCGGACCTGGATGTCAGGGCTGCTTTGAGCGGCGGACGGCTCCGCGCGGATTTCTCCGCGGCCTTTGCTTCAGCGGATATCCGGGTGGAAAGAACCGGCGGGGACAATCCCCTCGTGGAAGCGCTCGCCGCGGCGCTTGCCGCCACAGAGGACTTCGGTATGAAGGGCGAAGTTACCGCCACGCTCGGCGAAGGCGGGATCACCAACCTGGAGCTCGTGCTTCAAAGCGACCTTGATGAGGTCCTGGGGGATGCGGTCGCAGGAGTTATCCGGAAACTCGCCGCAGGCCTCGAAAAGGAGCTCGGATCCGCCATAGCCGAAAGGGTTGAAGGTGAGCTCGGCGGGCTCGAGACAGGGCTCGGTGTGCTGGAAGGGCTCAAAAAGGAGCTTACCGGAAGGCTCGGCAAGGCCCCGTGATCCTCGCCCGCATCGGATAATGGTGACAATGTGATAAGGCACACCAGCCGCCGGTGATATCTCCGGGAGGAGGCGTCCGCGCGAACAGGGGGTGGCTCCAGCGAACGGTATGGCGGATTGGGATATTTTGAAGCTCCCCGCAGCAAGCTGCGGGGAATGCCTGCCCGTGCCGTAGTCGTGGCAGGCAGGCGCTCGCGATGCACATGTTCAAGACATCTGTGATGACCATACTTGCGCTCGTGCTGTACTGCACCGCCTGTTACGCGGGGGAGAGGGCAGGAAGAGAGGGTTCCCTGGAGGCCGAGGCAGAACTCGGCATCGTATCCACAACCGGCAATACGGACACGCAGAGCCTGAACGGGAGGTTTAGTATCTCAAGCGAGGGTGCAAGGTGGCGCCACGAAGCGGATCTCAAAGGGCACTATGCCTCGGACAGCTCAAAGACCACCGCACAGCGCCTTGTCGTCGGTGCAAAGACCGAGTACAAGCGGAGCGAGGTGGATTACAGCTTTGCGACACTCAGGTACGAGGACGACCGTTTCAGCGGCTATGACTACCGCGTGATAGCTACCGCGGGCTACGGCCGGCGGTTCTTCCCGTCGAAGGCGACCACGCTCAATGTCGAGGGAGGCCCTGGATACCGGTATTCCAGGGAGCACGAAGACGGCACCGAGAGGGACGTGATCATGAGGGGCGCCGCCATCTTCGAGTGGCGGCTGAGCGGGTCCGCGACCTTTACAGAGGAGGTGAGCATAGAGGCCGGCGAGAGGGGGAAGGTGATCGAGTCGGTCGCCTCGCTCAACGCCAGGATCAACAGCAACCTGGCGTTGAAGACATCATACACGGTGCGGCACAATACAAAGGTTCCGCAGGATACAAGAAAGACCGACACCGTTACCGCGGTAACGCTCGTCTATACCTTTTAGCCCGTCTGGCCGGCGCCGCGTGCAGGCGTCGCGCGTCCTGCCAACGGCCTTTCCACTGAAAACGCCACCACGACGGAGAAGGCCCGGGCATCAGACCGCGACGGTCTCCTGCTGCCAGCACCGTTCGGCCTCTTCAACGTCCGCCTTGCTTCCTATTATGAGGGGTACCCTCTGGTGGAGCTCCTCGGGCTCGATATCGAGTATCCTCTTGTCCCCGGTCGAGGCGCATCCCCCGGCCTGTTCGACTATGAATGCGAGCGGATTGGCCTCATAAAGGAGGCGCAGCTTGCCGTTGGGGCTCTTTTTGTCGGCAGGGTAAAGAAAGATGCCGCCCTTCAGGAGGTTACGGTGGAAGTCGGATACGAGCGACCCCACGTACCTTGCCTTGTAGCCGTCCTCCTTGACCTTTTCTATGTAGCTCTGCGTGCCGGGCAGCCAGTACTTCGAGTTGCCCTCGTTGATGCTGTATATCTTTCCCTTCTCCGGTATCCTTATGTCCTCGTGTGACAGGAGGAACTCTCCCACGCTGGGGTCAAGCGTGAACCCGTGTACGCCGTGGCCCGTTGTGTAGACGAGGATGGTGCTCGAACCGTAGACAATGTATCCCGCGCAGACCTGCTCGATGCCAGGCCTCAGAAAGTCGCCGACGGTGGCCTTCTCCCGGCCGTCCGGCCTTCTCAGGATGGAGAATATCGTACCCACGCTTATGTTTACGTCTATATTCGAGGAGCCGTCGAGCGGATCGAAGAGCAGAAGGTAGTTGCCCCTTGGATATTCATCCGGAATGTCTATGACACCATCGATCTCCTCCGAGGCCATCCCCGCGAGGTGGCCGCCGTGTTCCATGGTCCTTACCAAGGTGTTGTTCGCGTACTCGTCGAGCTTCTGCACCTCTTCGCCCTGGACGTTCGTGTAGTCGGCGGAGCCTATGATGTTTATGAGGCCGGCCTTGTTGACCTCCCTGGAGATTATCTTGGCGGCGACGACCAGATCCGAGAAGAGGCTCGTGAAGTTACCGGTGGATTTGGGGTAGAGTCTCTGCTCTTCGAGCAGGAACTTTGTAAGAGGCATTCCTATTCGCATGGCCAGCCACCTCCTTCTTATCGATTAAAGGACAATGGTTCGCGTACCGATGATACGGACCCTAACCCCCGGGGAACTCGAAACCTTCCAGCTCTTCCACCTCGAAGAGGCCCGGGTACTTTTCATCCTCCAGGAGGATCCTTCTTACCTTCCCCTGCCAGAGCGTTATGAACCTGTCCTTTTCCTCTTCCGTAGCCGTACCCTGGAGCACCTTCGGGGTAAGCTCGTTTATCTCCGGCTCCTGCGGGACCACCGAAGGGTTGTAGGTGACCTTTACGGTCTTCCCGGTGTCTTCCCGCTGGAATATGAAGGTTGAGAACTGGAAGTCCTCTCTGTCGAAGAGGAGCTTGTTGAACCTGGAGTACCTGCCGCCGAGCCCCTTGAAGCCTGACTCGCCGGATGCACCGGTTATGAGGGTTATGACCTGTGCCTGCGGTCCGTATGCAAGCTGGGTGGGCGCCCCTTTTATGAGGACCTTTATCTCTCCCCTTACGGGCAGCTCGTCTCCGTAGAGCGCCTTGAGCGCCTTGGCCGTGAGCCTGTAGGCCCCGGACACGGCCGGGCAGGAGTGGCCGGCAAGCTTCACCGCGTCCGTATAGGTGAAAACAAAGGGCTCACCCTCATCCTGTGCGCCCAGCACGTAGGCCAGCGGATCCCTGAGCCTTATGGGCTCGACCTCGCTGAAGAAGTCCTGGCGCCACCTTGTAGTGTCCGTTACGGTACAGGCCATTGTATTTTAAGGGTCCGGTTGTTTGGATGACCTTAACACAAGTTTTAAAAGTTTAACAAAATCAGGCCGCCCGGTCAAGCCGTTGCCGGATCTCCCCATGAACCGGGCACAGACCGCATACGGCATGGAGTGCTGCAGCCACTTGGTCTGTATGCATGGGTTCTATACAACAACCGGATGTTGTTGACACAAAACGTATTATTTGATAAATCTGGTTTGGCTGGATCAGACGGTGGAGCGGGACCTTCGAACCGCAGCCTTGGATGTCGCTCCAAGTGTGTCCGGCCCGCAGGAGGCCCGAGTGGCGGAACTTGGTAGACGCACGGGACTTAAAATCCCGAGGGGGCGACCCCGTGCCGGTTCGATTCCGGCCTCGGGCACCAGAAGTTTTGAAGCGCTTATGCGATAGGATACCTCCTCGGCGATTGCCATCATTGGCCGTATGTGTGCTGGAACGTATTCGGATCTATTGATCATTTCAGAAAAGGGGCATACTTCCTGTCTTCCTTGTTGATGTGGCTCAGCCACCATCCCCTCAGGAACTTTAAAAGCATCTCCGGACCCGTATCATCGCCTGCAATTATGGAAAGCTCCGTTGTTTTATCCACCAGCTTCTTGTGCAGCGCAATGTGCTCCTCGACGGCTGGATAGCCTGCCTCCAGCAACAAGGCCTCTTCGGTTTTAAAGTGAACATTTATATACTGTTCCAACATGGCTATGGTAGGTCCCGTTACCTCGTGACCGTGGCCTGTTTGTATGGAGTAGTACAATGAGTTGATGGTGGAGATGATCCCCCTGTGCTGCTCGTCGATTATGGGAATGCCCAGCGTGTTGCCGTCGTTCCAGACTATGTAAAGGGTGTTTATGTGCTTCACCGCCGCCTCCTCTTTTACGGTCGAGGTTCGTCCGCCGTTTTCCCTGTCTGACTATAACACGCATAGCGCACCCGGGCCAACCGAAAAATTGAAGTAACCTCGAGCAAAGGGCTCGGTCTGCGGAAAATGCCCGCCAGCACGGAAGCGGACCGCGCACGCGATGCTTGCTCATATAAAAAAGCCGGCAGGTCCTTGTAAAGTACGGTCCCGGAACCACCAAAGTCGACAAGACGATGTTCGATTCTATTTTGGGGTTGCACACCCGGAGCAGCTTGCCGCATCGCGGTTCAGTTGTAGAGCTTAGAGCATTGTTGTGACAGTGCCAGGGCCCTCGCCGTGAACATTTCAGCAGGGGCAGGACCGGAGCGCCACAAAAAAGAAGGAAAAGCAGCCGACAAAAGCCGAGAATTTTAAAGGGTCTGTGTGTTAACTCCGAGTTTTTCTGTTTCGTGTTACGTAAGGTTTCACAAAAGACTTGACAATACGCCGTACATTCTGTATGTATGGTTTGATCCGGTCATAAAAAATTTAAGGAGGTACAACAACATACAGTAGGAGAGGAGTGTAGCGGTTTTATTTTCGGAGTATCTTAACCTTGCGGCACATGTTTCAGAAAGGAGAAATAAAGATGAAAAAGGCTGTGAGCTCGCTGGTCCTTCTCTTTGTGTCAGTTGCTTTTTTTGCCGGATGTGCTTCGATTGTCAGCAAGTCCGATTACCCCGTCAGTGTCAGTAGTCGACCCCAAGGGGCTGAAATAACGATCAAGAACAGGACGGGCGAGGTCGTATTTTCAGGTAAGACCCCAACAACAATAAGTCTGAAGGCCGGGGCGGGCTTTTTCAAGGGAGAAAACTATACGGTTACCTTCAGGAAAGAAGGCTACATACCCCATACGGCGCAAATAGCTCGTGGTGTGGACGGTTGGTACATTGCAGGCAACTTTGTCTTCGGGGGCCTTATAGGCTGGTTGATCGTCGATCCAGCCACAGGTGCAATGTGGACACTTGAGAACCTACACGTCGACTTGAGCCCTGCACAGGCATCCTCGCTCGAAAACGGGATACAAATAGTTACGATCGACGAAGTTCCTGCTCATCTGCGTTCACGCATGGTAAGAATAAACTGAAGCCGACAACGAAACATGCAGGGAGTGCCGGGCTGCGTGGTGTTTTCAGGAAATCGGAACCCTTCCGGGGACAATTGCTTTTATGGCTGACTTTTCCTGTTCCGCATGCCCGGCCTCTGCTCAAGTCCACCCTCCCGGGGAGTACCGAGGGACTTTCGGGGCGATCCGGCTGCAAAGGGCTCGGTCTGCGCTAAGGGGGTGCACTTCATTCGTTCGGCGCTTGAACCCCCCTCACTCCCCCCTTCCCCAGAAGTGTTC
>WGEY01000053.1 GCA_015492495.1 Deltaproteobacteria bacterium
ATCTTCCATCCATCGAGTATATTCGTTATGAACCCCCACGAAGCCTCTATACCCTTTGAATGGGGGAAAAGGGTGGAGTCGCCGACCATGCAGTCGAATATCAGCCTTTCGTATGCGTCGGGCAGCTCCACTCCGAAGGTTTCGCGGTACGAAAAATCCATGGCGACCATCTCCATCCGGTCGGAGCTTCCCGGGTACTTTATGTTGAAGGAGAAGCTTATACCCTCATCAGGTTGTATCTTCAATACGAGCATGTTGTTCCTGGGGCAGCCCCCGTCCATGTACCTCGTGAACAGACAATGGGGGACGGCCTTGAAGTATACCACGATCTCGGTGACCCTTTTTTTGAGCCTCTTTCCCGCGCGTACATAGAAGGGTGTGCCGGACCATCTCCAGTTGTCCACGAAGAGCTTGAGAGCGACGAATGTTTCCACCGTGGAGTCCGCGGAGACATATCTTTCCTCCCGGTACATGGGAACGTATTCGCCGCCTATGGTACCTTTGCCGTACTGTCCCCGTACGGTGTATATTCCAGCATCAGCCGGTTCTATGGGCCGGAGCGACTCTATGAGCTCTATCTTCTTTGCCCTGATGTTTTCAGGTTCCATGTTTATGGGCGGCTCCATGGCCACCAGCGAGAGGAGCTGTATCAGGTGGTTCTGTACCATGTCCCTGAGTATGCCAGCCTCCTCGAAGTATCTGCCCCTTTCCCCCACACCGCTGTCTTCGGCTACGGTGATCTGGACGTGGTCCACGTACCTGCGATTCCATATGGGCTCATAGATGCCGTTTGCAAATCGGAAGAAGAGTATGTTCTGAACAGTCTCCTTGCCGAGGTAATGGTCTATTCTGAAGACCTGGTCCTCGTTGAAGTGCTTTAATGTCAACTCGTTGAGCCTTTTTGCCGACTCGAGATCCCTGCCGAAAGGTTTCTCGATTACGATCTTCGGTTCAGCCGCCTCCCCCTTTGCCCTGGAAAGGTCCGCGCGGTCGAGCATCTCTATGATGAGGGCGAAAAACCTCGGGGACGTGGCAAGGTAGAATATCCTGGCGGTCCTGCTGCCGCAGCTCCTGTCTATCTCGGACAACCTGGCGCCGAGCCTCCTGAAACCGTCCAGATCCTCGAATGCGGAGGAGATGAAGTAGGCGTTTCTCAGAAGACGCCCCTTCGTCGCCTCATCGACCGGCCTGTAGGTCGAGAACTCGTCGATGGCCCTGCCGGCATACTCCCTGAAGCCCTCGTCAGTGAGGGGCCTTGTGGAGAAACCGACTATGTTGAAACAGCGAGGCAGCATCCCGAGCGCCTCCAGCCTGTAGAGCGCGGGCAGGAGCTTCTTCCTGGAAAGGTCGCCCGTGGCGCCGAATATGACCAGCGTCGTGGGGAGGGACGGCGGGGTATCCATGGTCTTCGATCGCTTCTCCGGATTTTTTACCTAGAATCTACCATAGGATGGCGGGATGTCAAATGAGGTCATCCATGGATACAGACCACTCACACAGATAGGAGCTAGCGGCTGCGGCCGTCGCTCAGTCACCAAAAGCTGCGTGCAGCCGCCGAGGGGGGTGTTTTTAGCGGCGTGTATCAATGGCTTCGAAAGAAGCGGTACGGCGTGTTGTCAAAAAAAAGTTGCACTCATATTTGTTTGTATGGTAGAGTTTTTTAACTTTTTACTGCGACATGGGGGGAGCATATACCTCATACAGGGGGCGGACCCTTTTATGGGGTGTTTTTTTAACATTTGATTGAAAAGGGTCTTGGCAGTGAAGATACTCAGGTCGTTACTCTTGATACCCCTTTTACTGCTGGCATCCTGCGCCGGAGTCTCTGATCTTTCTCCAGAGACAGCGTACCCCTCCCATGATGCGAGGCTCCTCTTCTACATTCACTCCACCACGTACATACCCACTGATATCAGGTTTACGATCTCGGAGATTTCGCTAGAGTCGGCTGACGGTACCTTGACGGTCCTTGCGAACAGGCCTTCGAGTGTGAGCTCTAAGGAACTCGGGCGCGGGCAGGCCCTGCTGACAGAGGTCTTTGCAAGACCCGGGGCATACAGGAGGATAAGGTTTGTAATATCGAGTGCCACGGTCAGCAGGACCGAGAACCATGCGAACCTGGCGCTGCCGCCCTCCGGGGGTGAGGTCTACCTGCCCTTTGCCGTGAACCTTGAAGCCGGCGAGAGCCATGTAGTCACTGTGGCCTGGGATCCGTCCTCATCCATTGAAAAGGGATACATCTTCAGCCCTAACTTCAGGGTACAACCCCAAGCGCCTTCTGCCAGGGGGCTTCTGCTTTTCATATCAAACAGCGGGTCCAATTACATATCAATAGTGGATAGAAGCCTTGAGAGGGTCATTGCAGCGGTGACGGTCGGCCCCAAGCCCATGGGCATGGCGCTGAACGCCACCAAGGATACGCTCTATGTCGTAAACTCAGGTTCCCGTAATATATCCGTGGTGGACACGGTGCAGTTTAACATTAGGGACACCATAGAGATCACAACAGGGCTCGACCCCACTGATATAGTCTTCGTGCAGGATGCGGACGACGCCATAGAGGGCAAGCTGTATGTGACCAACCGCCTATCGAACGATGTGGCGGTCATCAGCACCGTTTCTAAGAGGGTGTTGAAGACCATACCGGTGGGAACGCGTCCTTCTCATATCGCAGCGGATCCCCACAGGAAAGAGGTTTACGTGACCAATGAACTGTCTAACAACCTGAGCATAATAAGCACGGTAGACGATTCCGTGGTGAGCACGGTCCGTGTCGACAACAGGCCTACCGGCTGCGCCGTCGGCGATAATTACATATATGTGTTCAACGAGGGGGCCAACACGATCTCTGTGATTTCTCCTTCCACAAGGAAGGTCGTTGAGACCGTGGTGGTGATCAAGCCGCCCAGAAGAGGGATAAAGGGGTTCAACGAAAGGCTCTTTGTCGCCAGTACCGCTTCGGACACATTACTGTTTTTCAACAGAAATAACGTTGTAACGAGGGTCATCCGTACCGGGAGGGGACCGGTCGGGCTTTCCGGTGACGAGGACAGAAACCGCCTTTATGTGACTAACTCTGGTGCGGATACAGTCTCCATCATAGATCCCATCGGCGAGAGGGTGGTGGGAGAGCTTACCGTCGGCAAGGGGCCATACGGAGCTGTGCGGCTGGATAAGTAAAATAATGATGAGGAAAGCTCCCTTAGTTTTGTTTACGATCTTGGTCGCCATGTTTTCAGTAAGGGCCGATAGCTTTGCGGATCTCAACGCCCGGGCCGACTTTTCTTACACCAAGACCAAGAGCAAGGTCGACGGGGTAGAGAGTGACTCTTCGACCTTCAACGAGAACTACACCCTCGGCTTCAGAAAGACACTCACCAGGACCATCGCCTTTGCAGGAGATGTCAGGTTGAGCAGGGCGACAAAGGATGGGGACAGGGACCAGAGCCTCTACCCCGTCATAACACTGTACTATACGCCGCCGGAGATGTACAACCTGAGATTCGGCTACAACAGGACGGAGACATCCCCCTCCGACGGAGACCGTATCACGACCTCGAATACCAACGTGTCCTTTTCGCTCCCGTATACAAAGTATCCGTCGCTGAACCTGACCTACAACCGTTCCACCTCGGAGGATCACAACACCCCGCAGCAGTTGAACGATGTACTTACAAACATAACCCTCAACACTGGTTATACCTTCGAGCTCTTCGAGACCTCTGCGACGCTCAACTACTCTTACGGTCTTTACACGCTCGAAGACAAGGTGACGGAGATCACCACGGAGACACCATCACACATCGGTACGGCCTTTTTCAGCAGGAAGTTCCTCGACGGTAGGCTCACCTCGAGTGCAAACGCCGGGTATGAGCTCAGGGAGACCACGAGCGAAAGCCGCGGAGGGGCCACGAGGTTCAAACAGGAGATAACACCGAGCTCCGGGCTGGTCGATGACGGTACAAGCCTGCCGATTCTTGATGATGCCCCCGGGCTTATAGACAACGACGTCAATACGGCGTTTGATCCGCCAGGCACCAAAACATCCATCGACCTCAGCGACGCCAACTGGCACATGGGCTTCGGCTTCAACACCTCGCAGCTGATACATGCCATATACCTGTACGTGAATGTCAACACGACTCTTGTGGATGAGTCCACCATCGGATCGTACGACTTCGGCTGGCAACTTTACACCAGTACGGACAACAGCACATGGACCCTGGTGGGCACGGTCACACCGACCTACAACTCGGTCTACAACAGGTTCGAGTTCAGCTTTTCCGAGAAAAACGCGCGGTACTTCAAGGTGGTCAACACCCTCGGTCCTCCACCGACCGGCGGCATAAAGGTGACTGAGATAGAACCGATCGGGTATGCGCTCGCAACGGCCATGGAGAGCTACACCACCACGGCAACAAGAGACTTCTGGGGATTCAACCTTTCATACGCCCCGACGGACCGCCTAACGTTAGGCTTTTCATTCAGTTACGACCGAAACGCCAGGGAATCAAAGGATGCCCCGGATGTAGAGACGGTCAACATGAGGCACGGCTCCAACTTAAGCTATATCTTCATACCCAAGTACCTTACGGTGTCGACCAGTTACTCATCGTTGACCATTGAGGAAAAGGGAGGAACGGACACAGGGTCGGAGTTCTACTCACTGACATTCTCCTCGGCACCGCTTGAGACGTTGAACTCTAGCCTTACCTATTCGCATACAGAGTCGACCAGCGGTGGAGCAGCCACCTCTGTGGATGATACCGTGGGCATGAACGTATTTATGAACCTTTATACCGGGATCGATCTAAACTTCAGCGCAAGCATGGCAGAAACCGACAGCCCGCAGCAGAACTCGAAGAGCAGTTCAAGAAGCTACATGTGGAACCTCAGGCTTGTTCCTTGGAAGCCGCTGGTAGTGCTGGTCAACGCCGGAACATCGGGTAGCGAGACCGACCAGGCCGGCACGAAGACATCGTCGAGCACCAAGACCTTGAGCCTGGATTTTTCCTATACCCCCACCAGAAAGGTGTATTTTTCCGGTAACATAGACCTCGAGCCGGACCAGTCACAGAGCTACAGCGTCACCTGGCTGCCGACGAGGACGTTGCAAATGGGGTTGAGATTAAATCAGTCAAATGATACAAAAGGAGGGGGGGCGGACTTCAGCTGGCAGCCCTTCAAGCCGCTGAGCCTGCACCTTGGCTACAACGTCACGATCCAGGACAACGATACCAACGACAGGACCGAGATCATGTTCGCGAGGGCATCGATTGTCTTTTGAAGCACTAAGTCATCGAATAAATTAAAAAAACATTGCATAAAGGAGACCGATGATGTATAATAGGTTAAACACGCGCTTTATTCCTGTCAGGGCGGTGCTGTTGGTCGTTCTTCTGGCGCTGACAGGCTGCGGTGCAAGTGTCGTACGATACATAAACCCGGATGCCAACTTTTCGTACATAAAGAAGGTGGCCGTACTGCCCTTCAACAACCTGACCAATGACAGGTATGCCGGGGAAAAGGTCAGGGCTGCCCTGACGGTGGACCTCTTGTCGAGGAGGGTCTTCGATGTGATGGAGCAGGGTGAGGTCTCAAAGGTCCTTACCCTTGTTCTTAGGGCCACCGGCGCCGAGGAAGGCATGGTACTTGAGCTTGACAAGGAGACGTTGAAGCTCCTGGGTGAGAGGCTCGGGGTGCAGGCCGTAATACTCGGAAGCGTTGACGACTTTGAGGACAGACGGAGCGGCGGTATCGTCTCCCTGTCGGTAAGGATGCTCGATACAAGTTCGGGCATAATCCTGTGGCAGGCGAAGGCGACCGCTTCGGGCGGTTCCATCTGGAGAAGGATGCTCGGGCTGGAAGGTGTGGATACGAGCACTTTGACCAGGAAGGCCGTTAAAGAGGCCCTCGATACCTTGCTGTAGCAAGACACTCTAATCCCAAGGGGTGTTTCATGCGGTCCGTAAGAAGAAAAGTTCGCAGATCCGGAATGCGCGCATTGTCGTGGCTTCTGATACTCGTCGTGGCCGCGCTCTTTTCTCCGCTCATTCCGTCAGCAACTTCGGTCGCTGGAACAGGCCCGTCCATACTCATCAGCAACTATTCCCCTACAGATGGATATAACGGTGTTGCCAGCGGCATGACGACACGTCCGGTCGTTATCTCAAACGTCGCGATCCTGCCCATAGAGAACCTCTCCGACAACCCAGTAGCCGATGACATGATAATGGAATACCTTAAAAGGGAGTTCAGGGAGAGGGCGCTGTTTCATGTGGTCGATGATGCAGCGGTAAGGAGGTTCCTTGCAAGGAGAAGGATCCGTTACACCGGGGCCATTACCAAGGTCGCCGTAAGGGAGATGGGCAAGGTCCTTGGGGTCGACGGGGTGCTGGTGGGTTCGGTCAACTATTACTCCGCCATAGGCGACAGGATCGTCGTAGGTGTCAACTGCCGACTTGTAAGCGCACAGGACGGCAGTATTGTGTGGGCCGACAACCTGACCTATACCGGGACGGACTTCAAGGGGATTCTGGGACTTGGCGCTGTAAAATCCCTTGACGTGCTTGCCTCCATGGTCGTGAGGGACCTTGTGGACGGTATGAACGAGAAGTTCTTCGCCATGGAGAACTCGATGAGCCCGTTCGAGATGGAGCGGGTCATCACGTATCCGACAATGGGTAAAGCGGGCGAAAAGAGGCGGCTGCGTGTGAAGTTTCTGCCCCTTGTAGAGGCGCCCGCCCAGGTGACGGCCGTTGTGGGCGATGAGGAGATCCCTCTTGTCGGGGTCGGTGAGGGGCTGTATGAAGGGGTCATTACCGCACCCGAGGCAGAGGGCACGTATCTCGTGGACCTCGTTGCCATGGATCACTCCATGGTGCCGTACCGGTTCAACGCGGTAACCAAGGTCGTGGTGGACAACACCCCCCCAAAGATAGATATGGCCGTCAGCAAGGAGGTCTTTTCATCCAGAAAGAAGGGGTTCGTGACCTTTGAGCCAAGGCTTCTGAGCTTCGAGGAGATAGACGAGTGGCGAGTGGACATCCTGGATCAGGATGGCAACAGGATAAGGAGTGACAGGGGTTACGGTAAGGTCCCCCGTAAGCTGATATGGAGGGGTGAGACCGATGAGAGCGCCCTTGTTGACGACGGGAAGTACACCATAGCCCTGCAGGTCACCGACGCCGCCGGCAACAGGACGACCGCATCTAGGGTCGTCATGGTAAAGAACAAGCCACCGGTGATAAACATCGATGTTGATATCGTGGACGATACGGTCCTGTTTTCGTTCGATTATAACCCGGAGGAGCCGATACACAGGTGGATGCTTTCCATCCTTGACCGCAGCGGTAACATAATCAAGACGCTCGAGGGTGAGGGCAGGACGCTGCCGGAGCGGTTCGAATACCCCTTGGGCAAGGACTTTGACATAAGGGACTTGAGCTTCAAGGTTACCGCAGAGGATCTGGCCGGCAACAGGTTCGAGATGACAAAGACCATACCATCCCTCTTCGCCAAGAAGATACCATTTGCAGAACTGAAGGGAAACAATCCGTTGTTGGAAGATTTTTAGATCAAGACCGAGATGCGAAGATACGGATCTCCCTCCGCTCTCCACCTTTTGTCTTTGAGTTTTTTTTTTCTCTTGATACTGTCAGCAATACGCAACACCGAAAGCAGCGGTTACAAACAGGATGGATGCAGACGCTGCCACTCCGGCAGGATGGCCGGCATGCTGGGGCTTAGGGATGTCTATGCTGAGATGGAAGGTTACAGGTTTACTCATGACGGTGTGCTGGAAAGGTGTTCTATCTGCCATATCCTCCGGGATGCGGCTGGCGGCGGCAGACTCTGGGAACTCGGCCCGTTCTCCCCGCAGAGGCGGCAGGTGTTCTTTCTTTACGGATTGTCCATGGATAGAAGCTACGACGTTGAGCTGAGTATCGATGGTGTTCCGTCCGGGGCCGCTGCATTCACCTTCAGACCGTATGATGTTGCCGTGAGAGGCAATGACCACAGGCCCCCGCGGATAGATAACGTGAGGGTCGCGGGCCTAAGGGCTGCGGTCTTTTACGAGGCTACCATCAGATGGGAGACGGATGAACCCGCTTTATCGATCGTCGAGTACGGCCGTGCATCAGGCTACGGAGAGAGGGTCGTCTCAAGCGGCGTATACAGGACCGACCACAGCGTGAAGATAGGAGGTCTCGGGGTCGGGGTCTACCACTACAGGATAATCGCAAGGGATGTCTTCGGTAACGCAGCGGTCTCGGACGACCTTACATTCGACACCGCAAGTCACTATAACGAAAACAGTGATAGTACAGCCACGTCAAAAAGGACGAGTTCGTCCGCCCGGCCCGCATTCGAACTTTACAGGATCGACTCCACGGCCGATACTTATATTGAGGTACGCGCAGACACACCAGTGGACCTCCACCTGAAGGTGAGCGAGGGGGTAGGAATAGGTAAACACGGCATGGGGCTTGCCCCTGCAAGGCTGTCGCATATTGCGGCGTGCAGGCTCTGCCACCTGCCGGTGACGCTTTCGCACCCGGTGGGTATAAGAAGCGGCGACAACACCGCTGTAGCCGTGCCGACGGGTCTTCCCACAATCGAAGGCGGTGTCGTTACATGTGTTACCTGCCACGGCCCGCACGGAGGTGACGAGATTTACTACTCCAGGCTGGATATCGAAGGCGACCCCTGCGGGGCGTGCCACAAGAAGGAAGAGACGGTCATGCAGTAAGAAAGTAAAAAAGATACAGGTTTCAGGTGCAAGTTACACACCAAGCCCTTTCAGCCATCGCCTGGCGCCACAGGGAGGCCGTGATGGTTAGAAGAAGGAGGTTAGTTAACTTCTCTATCAAAAAGCGGATGCAAATCCGGCTGATTTTGAGTATAATGCTCGTTGTTATTGTTTCGGTGGGGCTGGCCAGCCTGTTTTTCTATCTTCTTTCCAACCAGGAGGTCGGGCAGACATACAGACAATTTCATATAAATATCAAAAATTTTCTGGAGTTGCTCCTTCCGGGTGTTATAATAGCCTTTGTGCTTGGTCTTGCCTCGGCAGCATCCATAGCCCTGTTCTTTCCGCACAGGATAGCGGGGCCGCTCTACAGGATAGAGAAGGAGCTGAGGGAAGAGGTCGGAGAGGGAGATCTCACGGTAAGCTTTGCGGTACGCAAGAACGATGAGCTCGGGGATCTTGCGGATACACTCAATGTGACCGTGGAGAGGCTGAGGGAAAAGGTGGACAGGATAAAGGGGGCTGCCGAGGAGCTTATAGCCGTTGCAAAGGAGCTCGACGACGGCGGCAGGCTCGACGGCGCCGTCAAAAAGATGGAGGAGGCTTGCAAGGAATTTAAGACATGAAGGTTTTTCTAAACGGTCTTCTGGTCGTCCTGCTCTCGGTCCTTGTCGTTGCCGGCTGCGTACATTCGCCGGAAGACCGGGTGTACTCTTCCGGGAAAGGCACGGGGAGGCTTAAGAAGATAGCCGTGCTCCCCTTTTACAATATAAGCGGAAGAAGGGACGCCGGCAGGATGGTTGCCGACACCTATGTGACGGAGCTCTTCAAAAGCGGCAGGTATGACGTGGAAGAGCCCGGCAACGTGCTGCAGTTCATGATACGGGAACACGTCGATACCGTCGGCGAGATGGAGATAGAGAGGATAAAGATACTGGGCCGGCGCCTGGGAGTGGACGCCGTCCTGGTCGGAACGGTGGAGGAGTACGACGACGGCCTGAGGGGTGTTCCCACCGTTTCCATAACCGCAAGGATGGTGGATTCCAGGACAGGCCGGATCGTATGGTCCGGGCACAACAAAAGGCGCGGAGACGAGTACATAGTCGCCTTCGGTGTAGGCATGGTCAGGAGCGCAAGCGCCCTTTCACAGAAGGTCATTGACGAAATGATAGAAACGATGAGGTGGTAGACAACGGGATGGCAAGCCGCGAGAACACATCAAACCTGCCCCCTGCAGGCCCGCTTTCTTCAGTCCCAAAAGCCCGTACCATTCACTTGTTGCTGCGTACTGTATGCGGCTTGGCAGCGCTGCTGGTCTTTTTTTCCTTTTTGCTGCTTCCAGGCCGTGCCGGGGCCCTTTGGCCCTTTGGCCGTGAAAAAGGACCGTATCTGGTGAAGGTGGGCGATGAGGTCATAACGAGCGAGGAGTTCGTAGAGGCGCTTAAGAGGCTGCACACGAGCAACCGTGTAGGCGAACTGCTTGCCGAAGAGAAGGAGTTTGCCAAGGAGAACTTCAAGAAGTACCTTGATGAGCTCATAAACAACAAGCTGATGGTCATGGAGGCCGAGAGGCTTGGGCTTGACGAGGACAGGGCGTTTACGGCTTCAATGAACAACTACGAGCTGAACCTATTTCTCAGCCTGTTACGCCGTGACGAGATCACCAACAAGGTAGTGGTGGATGATGCCGAGGTGGAAGAGGCCCTGAGAAGTGTGCAGGACAAGAAGAAAGAGGCGCAGAAGGACGATATGCCCAAGCCCGGCTCCCACAGATGGGAAATGGTGAGGCGCGACCTTTCGCGCAAGAAGATAAACGAAAGGGAGAAGGAGTACTTCGCCGAGCTCAGGCGAAGGGCGAGGATAAGGATAAAAGAGGATCTCCTGAAGACCATCTCCCCGGATGCGGATGACCTGAACGAGACGGTCGTTGCGACGGTGGACGGCGAGCCGGTGTATGCCATAGAGGTCTTCGGCAGGTTCAAAAAGGGCAGGGAGGTCAGCGAAGACGACAGGAGGCGCATGCTCGATACGGTAATCCTGCACAGGCTGCTCGACAGGGAGGCCTTGAGCCGCGGTTACGAGGACGAGTCCGGAATAAAGGAACAGATAGAGCGTTACAGGGAGAAGCGCCTCATAGACCTGTTCAAGAGGAGGATTATACTGCCGCTTGTGCGGGTTGGTGAAGAGGAGATTTCGCAATACTACAGGGACAACAAGGATAAGTTCAAGGAACCGGACAGCTATAAGCTCAAGATGATATACGTAAAGAGCGAGGACGAGGCCAAGGCGATAGTAAAGGAGCTTGGAAGGGGGGCGGACTTCGGGTACCTTGCAAAGGAGAGGTCCGAATCATCTTCGAAGGAAAGAAGGGGTGATATCGGATGGATCACCGGAGATCGTATTCCGGAAGAGGTCCGCGAGGCGCTTAAGCATGCCTCGGATGGGGATGTGCTGGGCCCGTTCAAGTGGGGGTACGGATACGCCGTCTTCAAGCTCGACGGGATAAGGAAGGGAACGGTGAAGCCCCTGGAAAAGGTCAAGACCGAGATTGACAAGAAACTCGGCAGGCGCAAGTTCAACGCAATGCTCGAAAAGTATCTGCTAAGGTTGAGAGAGACTGTACCGATAGATATTAACGAGGAAGAGTTGAGTAAATTCACAGGTGGTGCGTAGATAAGGAGGAGAAGAAGTGAAGATTCGCCGGCTCTTGCTCTTTACGGTATTGCTTGCGGCCACTGTGGCTCTTACGGGCTGCCTGAAGCCTAAGGTTGTAAGGAAGGCCTGCACGGACTGCCACGTCGAAGAGTACAAGAGGTTTAAGCAAGGGAAGCTTCACCAGCCAGTCGCTGAAAAGAACTGCGAGAGCTGTCACGTGCCGCACGGGCTTTTGGGTGCCCTTATCCTTAGGACGGAGGACTCCACGCTGTGTTACCAGTGTCATGACAAGGACAGGGCCGGGCTTGAGAAGGGATCTCTCCACGCACCGATGGCAGAGGGGAAGTGCCTCGAGTGCCACAACCCCCACTCATCCACTTACAAAGGTCTTGCCAGGGCCGAGGGCAACCAGTTGTGTTTCAAGTGCCACGCAAGGGAGTCGTTTGCAAAGAAGACGACGCACAAGGCGATAGGACAGGGATGCGACAAGTGTCATGACCCTCACTCATCCGAGCACGGCAACACCTTGCTTGATGACGGCAACAGGCTCTGCCTCAATTGTCATGAACCAAAGACACCCCCATTTGTTAATGCGCATTATGGATATGATGTCGAGGGTTCGGACTGCCTTTCATGCCATACGCCGCACGCCGCAGAGGGGGAAATGCTCATGCGTAGCTACGGCCACGAACCGTTTGGGCAGAGGAGGTGTACGGACTGTCACAATCCGGCCGCATCAGAGGAGCCGTTGAAGACCGTCCTTGATAAGGATGCCCTGTGTTACAGCTGCCACGAGGCGAAAAGGGATGACTTCAAGAAGGCACATGTACACTCACCGGTCGGTACCGGCGAGTGTACGGCCTGCCACAATCCGCATACATCGGACTACGAGTTTGAACTCCGTACAGCGGAAAAACCACTGTGTTACAGTTGCCATGCCGCCGCTGAAAAGGACCACAACAAGGACTTCGTCCATTCCGCGGTAAAGGAGAATGACTGTTCAGCCTGCCACGACCCGCACGCCTCTGAATACACAAACGTCCTGTACAAGGAAGGGGCGGAGCTCTGCTATACATGCCACGACAGGTCGGCGTTCCGGGATGTTGATACGCACACCCCGGTCACGGAGGGCGACTGCCTGGCGTGCCACGACCCCCATGCCTCTGACCAGAAGTTTGTCCTGAGCTCAAAGGAGGAGGATCTATGCTACAGTTGCCATGCCGATGAGAAGAGGAGGTTTGATCTCGTATCTGTCCACCCCGTCGTCAGGCAGGGCAAGTGCACGGAGTGTCACTCCCCCCATGCAAGCAAGGTGTCGCCGCTTTTGAGCTCCGTTACAAAGGAACTCTGCTTCAACTGCCACTCTTCGATGCTCAAGATGGTGAATGAGGAGGGGGTACACAAGGTGTTTGAAGAGGGCAGGTGCTTGGCCTGTCACGATGCCCATGCAAGCACGGAACCGCTGCAGTTGCTGTCCGAGGTGGACGAGTTGTGCTACAGGTGCCACAACGACATTGAGAAGGGGCTCGAAAGGAAAAGGTTCAACCATAAGCCGGCGGTCGACGGAAAATGTGTTACGTGCCACAGTCCGCATGGCAGCAGACTCGAGTGGGCCCTGCAACGCCCCCTTGACAGGCTGTGTTATTCATGCCATGAGGGGCTAAAGGATAAGCTGGACAAGGGTGATACGTATGTACACAAGGTGGTGAAGGACGGTGAGTGCACGGCATGCCACACCGCCCATTCTTCGGATAAAAGGAATCTGCTTACATCAAGCGGCAAGACACTTTGCAACAGGTGTCACGCCGACCTCGGCAGCGAAAAGATGGTACGCAAGCACGGCAATATCGCGCCTGCCGGCTCCGACTGCCTCGGCTGCCATGAGCCGCACTTGTCCTCGGACCGGAGGCTCCTGCACGAGATAAAACACGAGCCTTTCAAAAAGGGTGACTGCAAGGTCTGCCACAGCAGGTTATAAAGGTTGATGCAAGGGATTTGCGCATAACTTCAATGAGGATAGAAGGAGACATGTCCAAAAACCACGGTTTCAGGAGATACGGCCTTCGAACCTTTTGCAGCCTTCTTGGCGCCGCGGTGCTCGTGGCGGCCGCGACGGTATTTATCTTTTTCCTGCCCCAGGACGTACAGTCAGCGAGGAGGAGTACCAGCTTCCTCTGCATGGAGTGCCATCCGGAGGCGAAAGAGCTCATTTCAAAGGGTAATGTGCATAAGCCGGTCAAACTGGGGTTGTGCACCTCGTGTCACAATCCCCACGCATCGAAGCACGCCAACCTGATCGGCTCCGACATAAACGCGCTGTGCTACAACTGCCATGACCAGAGAAGGGTACTGGCCGGTACGGAGGTGCACGCACCCGTTGAGGAGGGTGCATGCCTGGAGTGTCACGATCCTCACTCCTCGAATCAGAAGGGGCTTCTAAAGAAGACCGCGAGCGAGGCATGTTACTCTTGCCATCCCAGGAAGGACATATCCGCCAAGAAGAATGTCCATCCCGAGGTGAAGAAGGGTAACTGTCTGGGTTGCCACCGCCCGCATGCCTCCGACAGGGCCGGTCTTCTGACAAAGGACCGCAGGAGGCTGTGCACCGGCTGCCATTCCGCAAAGGATGAGAGGCTGGTCAGTTCGCACCGCGGTCTGAACGTGGCAAAAGCTGACTGCATAGGCTGCCATAGCCCCCACTCGTCCGACAACGTCGGCATACTGAAGGCCTCCATGCACAAGCCGTTCAAGGACAGGAAGTGCGGCGCCTGCCACCTGCCAGGGTCGAGCAAGGTATCGAGGGCCGGTACAGGGCTATGTACCGAGTGTCACGAATCCAAGATGTCTGACTTTAATAAAAGGTACAGCCATCTTGTCAACGGAGACGGCCTGAACCCGTGCGTGAATTGCCATAATCCTCATTCGTCCGACGAGGAATACCTCCTGAAGGACAAGGAAGAGCGGCTGTGTTTCAGCTGCCACGAGGACACTGAGAAGCTTACGGCCAAAAGCAACTTCACTCACGCGGAGATCCAGAAGTGCTCGAGCTGCCACGTCTCTCACGGCTCCAATGAACAGTACTTCCTGGCCGCCGGTGAAGACACCTGTTCCACAGAGCAGTGCCATGCCACGCAGGGCAGGTTTACACACCCAGTTGGAGACGAGGTCATAGACCCGCGCTCAAACACCCCGATGAACTGTTCGACCTGTCATAATCCCATGGGGTCGCCGGAGGAGTTCATACTTAGGGGCGGCAAGGACAGGGAGCTGTGCATACAGTGCCATCAGGTTTAACGATACGGAGAGTAGATGTCATGATGTCGTCAATCAAACTGAAGTGGCTGATAGTTCTTTTCGCACTGGCTGCCCCGCTTCTCCACAGCACGCGGGGCTACTGCGCACAGCAGAGGAATGTCGAGCTCATAGCCATGATAGGCAAGGACGAGGTGATGGGCACATTCAACGAGCCCGCGGCCCTCTTCTACGATGAATCAAAGCAGAGGCTGTATGTGGCGGATACCGTCAACAACAGGCTTGTGTCGTTCGACCCGGGATTCACCTTCCTCGCTTCCCTCGTCCACGAAAACTTTGCTCTTCCAATGGGGATCGTAAAGCTTTCAACAGGTGAATTCTTCATAACCGATGGTGAGAAGGCCAAGGTGATATTCATAGACGTAAAAAACAAGATCATCGAACCATTGAACATAAGAAATGTCCCGCCCGCCGCCGAAAGGTTTTTGGCCGGCAGGATCGCCATTGGTGGTGACGAGCACCTTTATGTCATCGACAGGCTCAATAAAAGGATACTCGTCGTTGACAGAAACGGAAACTTCCTGAGGTCGATAACTGCGAGGGGACGCGAATTTTACGGATTCAACGACGTACGGGTAGACGACAGGGGGTTTGTCTATGCCGTGGACACCCTTGCCGCGAAGGTGTATGTGTTCAATGACAAGGGAAGGCTCGTATCGAAGTTCGGCGGCGACGGCAGGCTCGTATTCCCGGTGAGCGTTGCCGTAGACAGCAGGGGCTACGTCTACGTCCTCGACCGCCATCCAGGTGTGATCAGGATCTTTGACAAGACCGGCAGGCTCCAGTACGACCTCCTGAAAAAAGGGTACAACCCGGGAGAGCTTTACAATCCATCCTATATCTACATCGATGCCAAGGACAGGATATTTACCATTGACGGGAATCGTGTGCAGGTGTTTAAAGAGAAGAGATGAGGCGTTATCTGCTCGGTGTTTTAGCGGTACTTGTGCTTGTGGCAGGGTGCATGAAGGAGATGAAAGAGCCTGAACCCAGCCCGGGGCTTGAGACTGTACCGTTCTACAGCAGGCGTACCTATGCCTTTGACAGCAAGGGTGCGCTCGAAAAAAGGCGCAAGAAGGTCGAAGAGGAGGCGATATCCCAGGAGGTCTTCACCGAAGAGGTGAAAAAGAGGATAATAGACAAGGGTGCGAAGATAGCGATACCGGATCCCTGGATCCCGCCGACAGTCCGCACCCTCGATGACCTGCCGCCCACATTGAGGGCCTTTCCCAAGGACGCATACGGATATCCCGACTGGACCGCGGCCGTAGAGGAGGGGCTGATAAGTCCGAGGGCTTCGCTCACGGAAAAGGAGGCAAAAGAGGAAATCCTGGACCTCGACATCCTCTTCCAGATAAACGACAGGCTTATGGCGAACGTGGTCTTCCCCCACAAGATACACACCTACTGGCTCTCCTGCAAGATCTGCCACCCGAAGATCTTCAAGGCAAAGAAGGGGGCTAACATCTTCAACATGTATGACATATGGAACGGCAAGTACTGCGGAAGGTGTCACGGCAAGGTCGCCTACCAGCCAAAGGGGTTCAGAAACTGCCAGAGGTGTCACAGCTCCGGTAAAAAGACCATGGGAATAGAGTGACGGGCAAACCGTGTCCGGCCGGCTCTCGTTCGATTGGGTCCCTTTGACCGGTGTCCCGCGCCTTGAAGCCATGCGCTTCTTCGGACAATAAATATTTGCCTTTTTTCTGTGCAGATGAGATAATATTTGGAGGATTATCGTTGCAGCGCTGGCCCGAAGGGCTGTTTCGCACTCGATACAGGTTGCCGGAACTGTCATGAGTAGAGATGGACCCTGCTCGAAGATACGGCGATACCCCGGCATCATCAACGTGAGGTATGTATGGAATCCGTGGCCCACAAGTATAAAGGAGATGACCGGGCGCACGCCGGCGTGCCGGCCACAAAGATCCTCGTTGTCGATGACAACCTCCAGAACGTTGAGCTACTTGAAGGGCTTCTCGCCTCTAGGGGCTATGAGGTCATAAAGGCCTTTAACGGCAGGGAGGCCCTTAAAAAGGTAGAAGAGGTGGCGCCGGACATCATCCTCCTCGACGTATTGATGCCGCACATCGACGGCTACGAGGTGTGCAGGCGCCTGAAGGCCAGGGACGAGACCAAGCTGGTTCCAGTCATCATGATCACGGCCCTGAACAGCGTGGAGGACAAGGTTCGCGGCATTGAGGCCGGTGCGGACGACTTCATAACAAAACCCTTCCAGAAACCGGAACTTCTGGCGCGCGTTAAGTCATTTGAAAGGATGAAGGGGCTTCTCGACGAGCTTGAGAACGCGCAGAACGTCCTTTTCAGCCTTGCCCTTGCCCTTGACTACAACGACCCGTACACGCACGGACATTCTCAGAGGGTCGCCGAACTTTCCAAGAGGCTTGCAGCCCATATAGGGCTGCCACCGCATGAACAGGAGATCATAAAGAAGGCGGGCATCCTGCACGATATCGGAAAGATAGCCACTGACAAGGGTGTGCTACATAAGCCGGGTGCGCTCGACGGCCTCGAATACAGGCACGTAAGAGACCACCCCGTTGTGGGAGAGAAGATATGCAGACCCCTCAAGTTCGCCAAGCCGCTCCTGCCCATAATACGCGGCCATCATGAAAAGTACAACGGCACCGGATACCCTGACGGGCTCGCCGGCAAGGACATACCGCTCGGCGCTAGAATCATGGCGATCGTGGATGTCTATGACGCACTTACGTCCGTAAGGCCATACCGCAGCGATATTCCACCTGAAGTGGCCATAGAAGTCATGAAGGCCGAGGCAGTCAAGGGGTACTGGGACATGGAGCTCCTCGATGCCTTCACCGAACTCCTCAAAAGCGGCGGATGCGAGATCAAGGAGGGCGACATGGAGGAAGGCATACCCGATTGATACTGCACCTTATTTTGGAAGTCTGGATTCATGATTCCGCTCCCTGGGGAGTGAGCATCCCGATGTACGGCCACTACGTTCCTGAGGTCTTATCCTAACGGCTCGTTACCGAGTGTCTCAAAATTTTCCTTGACACAATTATTAAAATCTGTTAATTTAAAATTAATGAAACCGGCGATGAAGGCCGGTACCCCGAGGTGACGATTGCCTCGCAAAGGAAGGACGCAGCATCTGGTCGGAAAACTCTATGGTTTCCTTCCTCTTTCAGTTGGGCTATACCTTCCTTTTTGGGGCTATTTTTATGTCCCAGCGACAGCGGTTTTGACAGAGTAAGACAGCACAATTCCAACAAGGAGGTAGGTTATGAGAAGGCTACTACTGGCCATGATAGCAATGAGCGTGGCCGGGCTGGTAATGGTAGCGACACCCTCGATGGCCGTGCACAAGAACTATGACAACAAGCTCGTCTGCGGCGGTTGTCATACAATGCACAACAGTCAGGGCAACTCCAGCCTTGGAGGCAACTCGGGTGGATCGCTCATACTGCTGAGGGGGGCGGTCAGCACCAGGGCCGAGGTTCACAACCTCTGTCTGCAGTGCCACGCCAGTAACGGCGCGCAGGCTACGGCAACCTTCGGTGCCGACAACCACCCGGCCCCTAAGGTCTACATAGACGGCGCCGGCGGCGGCGGCAACGGCTTTGACACGAGCGGTGACTTCAAGGACATCGGCGCTGGCGGTGACTTCTCTGCTGCACTCACCGGCGATTCCACAGGCTGGACAGCGAACGACGGCTCTGTAGCACAGGGTAAGGGGCACAGCCTCGGGCTCACTTCAGCTACACCACCAGGCGCGGATGATGGGGCGGTTTCGAACTTCACCTGTACCTCCTGTCACGACCCGCACGGTGCCTACACATCGGTTACCGCTTACGCAAATGTCTTCCGTAACCTGAAGACCATACCCAGGGACAGCGGTGAAACGTCCAATATCATACTCCATCCGAACATCAGGAGCTATGTTGGAATGGGCGGATGCGCGAGCGGAAGCGGAAACTGGATATCCGGTGAGAACGGCGGCGGTAACGACACGGCCGTATGGCCTGTCTACAGGACCGGGGCTGCATTCGACGGCACCGACACCAGCGACTGCGCAAGCGCAGGCGGCAGGGTCAATGCATACGGTGTCTCCACAGGTGACGACGGAAGCTCCAGCCCCTACGGCATAGGCTACTGGTGCGCCGCATGCCACGACCAGTGGCACGAGGATAACGCCACAACCAACCAGTCGGGCAACGACTGGAGGAGGCACCCGGTCGACAACCTCCTCAGTGACGGTACGCCTCAGTCAGGCGGCAGCGTCACCATAGTGGATACGACCAACTACGCCGCGGCCCGCAGCGCAGGAAAGGCGCTCCCTGTGGCGTACGCGAGCGACACCACCACGACCAACGCGGTCTACTACCTGGAGTCAGGCGCAGAGTCCAACTACAAGGTCTTCTGTCTCTCATGTCACTTCGCTCACGGAGGACCTTACTACGACAACCTGAGGTGGGATTACCTCTCGGCCGTTGGTTCAGGCTCACAGAGCGCAAACTCCATAGCCAGCAATGTCGGATGTCAGCTCTGTCATAACAGGTAATAGTTGTTGCTGACAGGTAAGCTGATAGCTCCGTGCAATAAACAGTGCGAAAAGGGGAAGGCATCCGCCTTCCCCTTTTCGTTTATGTGCATAGGACGAATCTACCCCCTAAGTATATGCAATTGTATGTGACGGCGTTTTTTTGTTATACTGTTTTTGCTGTCGTATTTTTACGGCATCTTTCCATGCATGTACCATGTGGTTGTCATATCGAGATATTGAAGGTGCTTGTGCCATGAGACTGGCCAGACGGTATATATTTTTACCCATCAATGCAGCTCTTCTTGTAACGCTCCTCGTGTTGGCGGCGGTTGTGGTCCGTAGTGCCTGTGCCGAGGGGGAGTACACCGGGCCTATAGAGGTGAGGCTCAAGTACCTCTATGCATTTGACGTCAAGCTTAGCGGCAAGCCGCTGGGTTGGGTCGACCAGATACTGATCGATGACAGTACCGGCGAGATATACATACTAGACAAGAACAACAGAAGGATCGTGGTTACGGATATACGTGGCGGCTACATATTCCACTTTGATTATACGCTCGCTGGCATCAAGGGGCCTATCGGCTTGGACGTTGATTCGGATACAGGAGAGTTCTACGTTGCCGAGCCGAGGAGGATATCAGTGCTTAACTACAGGGGAGAGTTCCTGAGGGAGGTCGACCTGTCGAAGATCCTGGCCGAGGTCGACGATATCTCCATACAGTCCATTGTACTTGCCGATGAAGGGGGTACCACCCTCCTCTACATAGGCGACAACTTGAATAGGAGAATCGTGGTGATAACGCCACAAGGAGACTTTGTGCGTGAATACACCGACAGGAACAAATCCATGGGTAACAATATCACGAGCATACATGTGTTCGGCGACAGGATCTTCTGGCTCGACAGTACTGGGTTTGCGGTAAGGAGCATACCAAAAGGAGGCGGCCCGGTGAAGAGCTTCGGCAGGATATCCAGCCTTCTCGGCGGCTTCAGCATGCCGGTCGATATGGATATAGACGTCGAGAGAAAGAGGATAATCGTTGTGGACTCGAACCGCATGATGGTGATAGCCTTTGACATGGACGGCAATGTCCTCTTCGAGTTCGGCGGTCCCAGGATGCTTTCCTGGCCCAGGGCCGTTGCTGTCAACACCAGGGGGCATATATTCGTGGCCGACACCAGGGGGGCCATACGTGTCTTCGAGGCCATCCCATTGGTCGGCGATGAGGAGGGAAAGGCCGGCGGCGGACCCTGACCGAGCATGCAGGTTGAAGGCCAATGGACCACTCACTTTCCCGCCGGACCGCTGCGTCGCCAAGTCAACCGACTAAACCAGGGTCCTGTAACAAAGGCTCATAGTGGCTAATCCCAGAACAATAGCTGAAACGGCCTTGTTCGCCGCCTTCTGCCTCGTACTGGCCGCTGCTACATATTCGAGGAATATCATTTGGATGGACGATATCCTCCTGTGGAAGGATGTGACCTCGAAGTCTGCATCAAAGGCAAGGGCCTACAACGACCTGGCCATGGCCTTCTACAACGCAGGCCTTCTGGACAAGGCCGTTACTAACTACAAAAAGGCCCTCGCTTTACGGCCACTTCCGATGATACACTCCAACCTCGGGGTTGCTTACCAGCAAAAGGGCATGGTGGATGAGGCCATAGCAGAGCACAGGAAGGCCCTGGAGATGGATCCGTTTTATGCACAGGCGCACGCAAACCTGGGTATTGCATACAGCGAGAAGGGGCTCTATGAGGATTCGATAAGTGCACTCAAAAGGGCCGCCTCGCTCTCTCCAGACCTGCGTATACGTCGTAATCTTGCAAACGCATATCGGAGAGCGGGCAGGTGGCAGGAGGCCTTGAACGAGTTCAACCGCCTGCTCAAGGTTGCGGACCTGCCGGTCCTTCACAATGATCTGGGGCTCGTCTACCTCGGGATGGCCGACCTGTATAGGGCCGGAAGGGAGTTCGAGAGGGCGATAGAGCTCGATCCGTCGTATGCGGATGCCCGTATAAACATGGGTACCGTGTACATGAGGCGCGGGAAGCACGCCAAGGCGCTAAAGAGCTATCTCTCGGCGCTTGAACTGGCTCCTGATCATCCTCTGGTCCATTACCATCTGGCGGTCCTTTACGAGAAGACCGGAAGGTACCAGGATGCGAGACGGCATTACTCAAGGTTCATCGAGCTTGCGCCGTTAAGGTATCAGGACGTGGTGAATATGGTGAGGGAGAAGTTGAAACACCCGGAGCCCTGAAGGTGCGCGGCTGCCGGCCTTGCTGCTGGAGGATTCAAGCTTCCGGGCGGTGTGAGCGGCAGAGAATCTTCGCTTGCCATGCGCTCTTGATCAACCGGCCGCTGGTCCGGCTTACAGCCGCTCTTGCAGATGAAGAATATGCAGGTTCATACCGTAAAGAACATAGAATTCTTCGTGTTCATTGCGCTCTTTTTTCTTCTGTCCGCAGCTACTTACAGTAGGAACCTCAAGTGGCTTGATGAATCCCTCCTGTGGGCTGATGCGCTTGACAAGTCTCCTCTAAAGGCCAGGCCGCACAACTCCATGGGCAGGATTTATCTCAAGAAGGGAGCATATGGCCTTTCTTTGAAGGAGTTTCTGAAGGCTGTGAGTATCAAGCCAGAGTTCGCACCCGCTCACAGCAACCTGGCGCATATATACTACCTGCAGGGGAGGCTGGATGAGGCGGAAAGAGAGCTCGGCCTGGCCATGGCCTACGGTCCTCCCTACGAGGACCTGCACAGGAGGCTCGGGTTCGTGTATCTGAGAAAGGGGCTCAGGTCCAAGGCCCTCGATGAGTTCGCCCGGGCGATGAAGCTGGTGCCTACGGACCCTGACGTGATCAGGGAGGTCAAGTTCTCATACAATAACGAGGCCTTTTCCTATACCGATGATTCGGACTTCAACAGCGCACTTCTCCTGCACCGGTTGGCCCTTTCACTGGATCCGGAGTATGCCAACGCGCACTATGGCATGGCCCTTGCCTCGGAGGGGCTAGGGCGCCTGGAAGAGGCGGCGTTTCACTGGCGCGAGTTCCTGCGCCTTGCTCCACGGGACAATAGGTGGCGAGTTTTAGCCCAAGAGCATCTTGAGCGGTTGCAGAGAAGGATCAAAGGGGAGTGACGCCTGAACCCGTGATTGGCGTGCCCTTCGAAAAACGGTCTGCGGCCTGAACGATATGGTCAAATCAAGGAAGGAATGATGGTGGTTAACCGGTCCAACAGTATGGCTGCGGCCGAGGTGTTGCTCTTTCTGTGCCTTGCAATGGTACTTTCTTTTTCAACCTACAGCCGCAACCGTGCATGGAGCGATGGTGTGTCATTGTGGACCGATTCGGCGGCCAAGTCACCCGGACAGGCGAGGCCCAACAACAACGCAGGGGATGCCCTGGTTAGGGAGGGACGGTTCGCCGAGGCCATACCGTACCTATCAAGGGCGCTGGCAGCGGATCCGAGGTATGTGGAGCCCCATTACAACTTAGGTGTCGCATACATGAGAACCGGCCGTCTCGACGAGGCCGTGTCGGAGTTCGAAGAGGTCATAGGGATCGAGGAGACATTGAGGGCGGGTCACTTCGGCCTTGCGGCCTCGAATCGATACCTCGTCATGGCACATGCAAACCTCGGCAACATATACAACCTCAAGGGCCTTTACGACAGGGCCGTCGATCATTACAGAGAGGCATTGAGGCTTGCACCCGAACAGACATCCATACGTTTCAACCTTGCCCTTGCGTACAGGAGGGCGGGCATGATGGATGAGGCCATAAAGGAGCTGGAGGAGATACTGAGGCTTGACCCATCTGACCGCGAAGCACGGTACAACCTTTTCATGTTAAAGAGACGCTGATAGTGTGATAGAATAAGGGTATGGAGTGTATGAGATACATTCTCAAGAAGTTTGTGTTGCTCGTTGTTTTATCGGTATTTTTCTTGAACGGCTTTTCTCTTCCCACCATTTTTGCTTCACCTGTTGCCCCTTCGGTCTCACCGAGGTTCAAGTCCGCCATCAAGGGGTTTTACAGGGACCGGTTCGTCAGTCCTACAGGGATCTTCATAGACAGGGAACACGATGAGATCTATGTGGCCGACAGCGGCAGGGGCGAGGTCTTCATCTTCGATACGAGCGGCACACCGCTTTTCAGGCTCGGAAGATCCTCAGGGATCACGCTGCCTCTTGATGTCGCGGTCAGCGGCGATCGTATCTACGTGAGCCAGGAGGGCAGGCCGTATGTGGATATCCTGGACCAGAGGGGAGAGCCGGCAGGCAGGCTTACCATGGGTGACACACCGTTTTTGCCGGGAAGGATGGATACGGATGATGAGGGCAACCTGTACGTAATAAACAAGAAGCTCGGGGTATGCCATGTGTTCGACAGGGACGGAAAGTTTTTGCGCACCATAGGCGAGGACCTCACATCCCTTGCGGGCGTGGGTGTCGGCAGGGACCGGGTGTATCTTATAACACCGTTTTATAGAAGGGGCAGGGTTATACACGTGTATGGAAAGGATGGTGCATACATAAGGAGCTTTGAGGGTATCGAGGCCGAGGGGGGCACGCTCGTGCTGCCCACCGCCGCAAAGGTGGACCCCTTCGGCAACCTCTGGGTCGTCGATTCGCTGAGAGGGGTTTCGATCTACGACAAAGAGGGCAATAAAATCAATGCGTTCGGTTGGGCGGGCCCTGTCTATGAGAGGCTTCTCTTTCCCGTTGACATTGACTTCGACGGCGAAGGTATGATATATTTTGTAGATAAGGAGAATAAGAGGATAAGTGTGTTCAAGTAAGCGGTATGGCGCGTGCTGACTACAGAGGGACAATGTAATGAGAATCTTGTCTGTCAGGTTTACCGGAATAGACCTTGAGCGCCCCTCCTTTACCGCACTAATTTTTTTTGTCTTTATCATAACCTTATTTTTTACCCACTCCCTTTCCCTTGCAGGTGAATATCACGCCACCAGTGAAGAGACGCAGACCGGGTCGGAGACACTTGCGTGTTCGCAGTGTCATACCATGCACGGCTCCCAGGGAGGACAGTCCCTGTTGTACGAGGGCTCCGGGACCTATCCGAAGCTCCTGAGGGCGTCGTCGATATTGAACCTCTGTAAGTACTGTCACGGCGAGAACAACCCCGGACCGGTGGGGTGGGACAGCAGGACCCCTCCCCAGATATTCAACAACCAGCTCGGCTACATACCGTCTGGGGGTGACTTCAAGGACAGGAACTACGCCAATGAACGCAACAGGCACAGTGTGGGTACGGACGTGAGCAGCCTGCCCCCGCCGGGTTATACCGGGACCTGGAGCGATGTGACCAGCAAGTTCAGTACAGAGTTCAACTGCCTTTACTGTCACGACCAGCACGGCAACACAAACTTCAGAAACCTGAGGTATGATCCGGGTAATCCGGCCAATGACTCTCCGACGAGTCCAAACAGGGTTGAGGTGACGTATGCGTACAACCCTTCCTCTGATCCCAACGACAACACCAAGGACGTGAATTACTGGGGCGCAGGTGCCGACACCTCGCCCGAGAACAAGTTCACGAGGACCAGGGTAAGGTTCCGCCGGTCCCCGGTCGATAATGACAGCCCCGCAAGGGGGATAGCCGCGTGGTGCGGCAAGTGTCACGTCCAGTTCTACGGTGCAAGCGGTGCGAGCAACATGGGTGGAACGTCAAGCAGCGGCGGTGTAGGTGCAGGAGACGATAACTCCTCGTCTTCGAGTCCGTGGATAAGGCATCCTGTCACTGATATGAACCTGACCACAGCCACGAGCAACCTGCATGCCGATCTTTCGAACTGGAGCGGTGTTTCGGGCAGGGTGCGGCATATAGACCCCGACGGCACACCGGGCAACGGAGACGATGAGCCCTTCTGCCTGACTTGTCACTATGCGCATGGCGGGGGGAATCCGAACAACGCCACCGACCCCACGCTCGACCACAGTAACCTCGTAATGGTGGACGGCTCCGGGACCATCAACCTGGATTCATCCTACAGCACATCCTCGGGCCGGATGCGCAACGTCTGTCAGCAGTGCCACAACCAGTAGAGCGGATCGTTGTGAAGGAATACCGTCTCCATTGCGTCACCGTGGCGACGAACCGAAGTTTTGGAAAGAGCCGGCGAAGCATCGCGGTCTGCCTCAAGAGGGTGACCGCCTTGCAGTGACAGGAAGAGAGCTTGTCGCATTCTGTTAGTGTTATGCATTGATCTTGTTTCCTGTGACGACCCCGTGTCCACCTTCTTTTTTTCCGTAGTCACCACGCGACGGGTTTCCTTTGCACCAGGTAGATCATGAAAAAGAGTAGATCCATGCCGTTCATACTCCTTGGCTGCATCGCTGTCGCAGCCGTTGCCATAGGCGGGTATCGCCTGTATGCGGAAAGGGGTGGTCCGCCGGAGCTTCCTGCCTACACCGATGTTTCGGACCTCAGATCAGAGATTCAACGACTCGAAGGACTCCGCAGGGAGAGGGGGCTTTCCTGGCGGGACACATACAGGCTCGGTGTCGCCTACCTTCATGCAGGAAGGCTGGAAGAGGCCGTAGCCACCCTGGAGGAGGCCGCGGATATGCGGCCAGCCTACCACAGGATACTGGAGTCGCTCGGCATGGCCTATTACAGGCTGGACAGGCTCGAAGACGCCGCATCAGCGTGGCAGAGGGCTTTAGATACGGGACAGGCGCCCCATCTCGAGGAGATGGTGAAGAGGACCAGGACTAAGATCGCGCTCGAAAGGCGGATAGCCGTCCTGGAGGAGTTGGTTAAAGGGGAAGATGTCGATTGGCGTATAAGGTACGAACTCGCAGCACTCTACCTCGGTTTGAATCGTCCACGGGATGCCGTTACACAGCTTGAAGAGGCCGTAAGCCACAAAAAGGACGATCCCGGCATCTACGACACCCTTGCACGTGCCTATGCGCTCACCGGCGACTATGAGAGCGCCGTACGGGCAGAAGAAAAGGCCTTGAGCCTCAAACCGGACGCAGATATCTTCAAAAAGAGGCTCGAGGAGATGAGGAGGCTCAGGGACGCGCTTGAAAGCGGCGGATTTCATGCGGAGGCCAAGCGGTCCGGAGGTCCATCATGAGCCTTCGGATCCGTGCTGCCCCCGGTGAACATGCATCACAGGCGAACGACGCCGTTCCGGACAGGCAGGCATCCCCTGCAGCAAGCTGCAAGGTTAGATCTTCTATCACTGCTGTCCCATTAACAAGAGATAAAAATAGCCTGAACCGGGCCTCTGTGATACAATGCGTTTACTACAAACCATTGAAAACAAAGGAGGTTCAGGCTATGGCGCATTGTAACACAG
>WGEY01000054.1 GCA_015492495.1 Deltaproteobacteria bacterium
AGTGAAAGTCAACTCCGATATACTGCTTCATAAGCCACCTCCTTGTTATGTTGGGATGCATTCAGCAGGAATGCAAACCCTTAGTTGTTTGGGATACATTCTACCAGGAATGTAAACCCTCGGGAGGTGGCTTCTTCATAATATCAATCTCAAGGATCGGAGGAGCGTATGAAACCTCTCCCACAACTTTGAGAAGCCGCTTAGGCTTCAAAACCGGATCGCTTCGGGCCTTCGGCCCTTCGCGATGACAGAGGAGAAAGTCACGGTGCCTTTCCGGTGCAATGATTCTTTATCGTCATTGCGAGGAACGAAGTGACGAAGCACCGGGTCGCCCGCCGACTCACGCGACATAGGAGCGTGATAAGGCGAGCAATAATAAACGGACGAAGCAACCTTGCCGGGGAGGAGATGTCTTTGGTCTCCTCCAATCTCAAGAAGCTTCGCCGGTTTAAGACGAGATCGCTTCGGGGCTTCGCCCCTCGCGATGACGATAAGGATGTCATTACGAACCACGGAGGTTTTTTGAAGTGACAAAGCCGAGATTGCTCATCATAGACGACGACGAGTCCATAAGAAAGCAGATGCGCTGGGCCCTCGCTCAGGACTACGATGTCATTACCGCGGAGGACCGGCCTTCGGCCCTGAACGCGGTGAAGAGAAAGCCGTGGGTCGTGACCCTGGACCTCGGACTTCCCCCTGACGAGGCCGGATCGAGCGAGGGCATGGCGTGCCTGCGGGAGATGCTTCGCTGCGACCCGTTCATAAAGGTCGTGGTAATAACCGGCAACACGGATAAGGAGAACGCGCTCAAGGGCATATCAGCCGGGGCGTACGATTACCTCACCAAGCCGGTGGATATCGACGAGTTGAAGGTGATCCTTAAGAGGGCGGTGCATGTGGCGAGCCTAGAGCGCGAAAACGTGGAGCTCAGGAACAGGATCGACAAGGGCGTCGTCTTCGAAGATCTCCTTGGTACGACGGAATCCATGCAGGAGATATTCACGACGGTACGCAAGGTCGCGCCCACCGACGTGCCGGTGCTGATCACCGGCGAGAGCGGCACCGGAAAGGAGCTCGTGGCGAGGGCCATACACCAGAGGAGCAGGCGCAAGGACGGGCCGTTCATACCAATAAATTGTGGGGCCATACCGGAGACCCTCCTGGAGAGCGAGCTCTTCGGCTACGAGAAGGGTGCCTTTACCGGAGCCCACACCCGTAAGAAGGGGAAGATCGAGCTTGCGAACAATGGGACCATATTCTTCGACGAGGTCGGAGAGCTTCCACTGCAGTTGCAGGTGAAGCTACTGAGGTTCCTGCAGGAGCAGGAGATAGAGCGGATAGGCGGCAAGGAGAGGATAAAGGTGGATGTGAGGGTCCTTGCGGCAACCAACAGGGACCTCGAAAAGGCCATAGCCGAATCCACCTTCAGGGAAGACATGTACTACAGGCTCGCCCTGATCCACATAAAGATACCTCCGCTGAGGGAGCGCAAGGACGACCTGCTGCTCTGCGCGATGGCATTTCTCCAGAAGTTCGCCAAGGAGTTCGGGAAGAACTTCAAGGGCTTTTCGAACGAGGCGATAGACACCATAACGTCATATACCTGGCCCGGCAACGTAAGAGAGCTAGAGAACAGGATAAAGAGGGCGGTGATAATGGCCGATGGGCCCACCATAACACCGCAGGCCCTTTCGCTTAATGCGCGTCCGGAAGAGGGGTCCAAACCATCGGAGCCGTTGAACCTGAAGAGCGGAAGGGAGCGGGCCGAGAAGGAGTACATACACAAGGCCCTCCTGCGGCACAACGGCAACATAAGCCGTACGGCCGATGAACTCGGCATAAGCAGGCCCACCCTTTACGACCTCCTCAGGAAGTACAGACTCGAGGACTTCGAGCAGTGAGCATGCATCGCTAGCGACTGTCTGCGTGCGGTCCGCCCGCACAGGCAGGCCTGCAGCTTGCTGCAGGGAGCTTCATTGTCGGAAAATTTTACACTTTTGTAACCACCTTTCACGCCACGTTTCCGGCCTGTTTTTCGGCGAAAAAAATCCTTGAAAATCAAGAACTTATTTTTCTTTTAAAATGTCGTTGTCCTGGCATGCTACTTGCATGAATCTATAAGGAAACAGCCGGGGATATTTTGCGGGACGACTTTACTGTGTTGACGGTCATGAAAAGGCCGGTTAGGCCGGAGATGTAGATTGCAGGAGTTTGTGAAATCCTCCTCCCCGGCAAGGTGGCTTCGCCCGGTTGTGGCACCCGCCGCCCTTGTTGGCACGAGAGCCGGCGGGCGTTCCGGTGCTTCATGCCGAAGGCGCAATGCCTCACCTTTTCATGTCATTGCGAACGAAGTGAAGCAATCTGAAACAATCTCTCAAGAGCTGCAAAGGCCGAAGCAGTAGACCGCTTCGGAGCCGTATCCTTGTACGGACATTATCTTTCCAAGACAAGCTGCAAGAGCAGCCGGGGGAACAAGTGAAAAGAACAATGCTTGATAACTTGCGTGCGCTGCTTCTTGTGCCGGCGTTTCTTGCGTTGTTGGGTGCCGGCGTGGCGCATGCGTATCCGGTACTGCAGATCTACATGGACGGGGCCACCTACGATCCGGAGACGGAATCATGGGTGATTACTAAACCTGTCTTTGACCTGTGGCTTATAGGTGACGTCTCTAAGTTCGGAACCATCTACGAGGTGAAGCTGGCCGTCGCCTTCTTCGGCGACGGAGGCACGTTTACGCTTACACCCAAGACGACCGGATTGGTGACGGATCCGTCGGTGCCAGATGCCGACCCGTCCACCACCACTGTGGATCCGCCGTATGTCTGGAGCACCGGCTATCCCTGCACCGGCGATAAGTGCAACGATCCGTTGCCAAATCACGGTGTCTACAATGACATGTCAATGGACCACTGGACCAACTACTATCTTGGGGACTTCAGCCTGACGGACTCTCCTGTCGGCGACTTCATGACTGATTTTCCGGCCGACTTCGACAGCTCCGGACAGATAAACGTCTACGAGGTGTCTGTAACAGGTTGGGACAGGGTGCACTTCGACGCCTTTGACCATACTGTGATGACCGTGGAAGGCTCCGGAAAGGAGAAGGTGAACCACTGGAAAGCCCCGTTCTCACATGATGCCACCCACGTGGTGCCCGAGCCGGCCACGCTGGCGCTGTTTGGAAGCGGTCTGCTGGGACTGGCCTGCCTCCGAAAAGCGATACGCAAGGCCTAAAGCTTCGTAAGTGATCTTCCGATATGAACTTGCATCGCGAGCGTATACACCTAAAACGGGCTTTCGGGTCGGCGAGCGAAAAGTAGTCGACCAATTCCTTACATGGGAAGATTCCCTGTCTGCCCTACAGGCCTGAGCCTACTGCAGGGAGCTTCAAATAAAATATTGAGTTTGGAGGGTATTGCCGCCTTGACTAAGTTGACCCGCCTGTGTCCCAACTGCATGAAGGTCTTTTATACCGTCGGTGGAGCCTTTGCCAATGAATGTCCCCACTGTGGTTACTCCTTCGTTAAAAAGAGGGCCTACAAGAGGACGAAGAAGTCCGTCAGCTGTACCTTTGTTTACAGGGGAACGAGTTACACGGCTACTACAAGGAACGTATCGAAGAGCGGTGTCTGCATAGAGTATCAGTACATCGGTGAACACCTCCCCAAGGACGCCGTGTTGAAGTTCAGTAGCCGGTCGTTGAACATAGACACACCGGCACGCCTGGTATGGACAAAGGAGCTGAGTACCAGGAAGGCGGTGGCTGGACTGAAGTTCCTGAAGGCAGGCAGCACCGAGACAACCGAAAAGGGTTGATGTAATCGTAATAACGTAACAACCTTTCTAATCCAACAAATCCATTCCTGCTTCATTCTTTTCAGGTGAGTTTTTTTCATCATTCTGGGCGGCTTTTCAGCGCGGCACATTGAAGTCGTCATGATCTAAGACAGCCCGGACCAGTGGGGGCCTAAGATTATCCGCAATGACAGCTGATAAGGTCGAGACATTCCCGAGCCTTGGATCGCTTCGGGCCTCCGCCCCTCGCGATGACATTGGAGGAGGTTATCACGGGCGAAGCACCGAAAGTGGAGTGGCACAGCGATCCTGCGAATCGTCATCGCGAGCGGAGCGAAGCGATCTCATGAAGCACCGCCGCTTGAAGCTGCATACTGAGGTTGGAGCAGGTTAAAACCCTCCTCCACGGCAAGGTCGCTCGGACCGCAAGGAATCTTATGATCGAAGCTCTCTTTACCTTGAACACCCACAGAAAATATCCAATCCGTCTATGACCGAAAAAAGCGCTTCTTCAGATGCAACAGCCGGAGTGATGTCCTCTTCGTTCCTTCGCCGTGACTGGTTTCCCAGGGCCTTCCCCTTCATCCTCTACATGGCGTTCATAGCCGTGGAGAGCCTTGTTTCCTGGCTTGCCGGCCACATTCCTTCGATGGCCGCTTTCTCCGGTTACGACCATTACGTACTGTATCCGGTCAAGACGGTACTGGTCGGAGCGGCGTTGATCTACTATTGGAGGGATTACACCGAGTTGAGGGGCAGCCGCTGGTTCAGGGCCGGTGACCTCGCGGCGGCAATCCCGGCCGGGGTGGTCGTATTCGTGCTCTGGATCAACATGGACTTCGCAAGCTTCGGAAGCCCCGAGGGCTTCGACCCTTATCTATTTGGTGACGGGGCTGTGGCCTTCGTGCTCGTTGCATTCAGGCTCTTCGGCGCCGCGGTGGTCGTGCCGGTCTTCGAGGAGATCTTCTGGAGATCGCTGGTCGTAAGGTACTTCATAGACAGCGACTTCATGAAGGTGCCGGTCGGCGCGTTCACGTGGGCGTCGTTTCTCGGGACCTCGCTTCTCTTCGGGCTTGAGCACCACCTCTGGCTTGCCGGCATAGCGGCCGGCATCGTCTACAACCTGCTTCTCTACCGCACGCGGAACATCAAGAGCTGTATCCTGGCACACGGAATCACCAACCTGCTCCTGGGCATATACGTGCTCAAGACCGGCAACTGGCACTTCTGGTGATTGTAAGTGCCTTGGTTTTGCTTTGGAAAGTCAAAACGGTGGTCAGGGCGCGGGTGAATTGAAGCTCCCCGCAGCAAGCCGCAGGGAATACCTGCCTGTTCCTGGGCGGCAGACAGGCGCTCGCTATGCATGTTCAGAAATTGACAGGCAAATATACATGTTATACAATATATACAAAATATATTGTATCGGAGAATGAAACCATGACTACACAGATGATAATCCGGATGGATCCGGAGCTCAAGGATAAGTTAGCCAGGCTCGCCAGGGCCGAAGGCAAGAACACAAGCGAGATGGTAAGGAAGCTCATCGAGGACTATGTCAGGGAGCACGATATCAGCTCCTACGTAGATGATCTTTGGGAAAGGATCGGAAGGAAGCTCAAGTCCAAGGGAAAAACACTCGACGATGTTGCCAAAGCGGTTAAAGAGACTCGCAAGGCAAAGAGATGAGGGTTGTCATAGACACCAATGTCTTCGTCTCTTCCTTTTTCGGCGGCAACCCGCGCAAGATCATCGATCTCTGGCGGGAAGGCAAGGTACTTCTCTGCCTTTCCAGGGATATCATGGATGAATACTTCGAGGTTTTAAGGCGAATCGGTCTTGAGGACGAGGAGGAGCTGGGAGAGCTTCTGGCACTTTTTTCCAAGGGCTGCAACTTAACCTTTACCGCAAGGCCCCCTAAGGTTGAGGTTGTTGACGGCGACCCGGACGACAACAAGTTTGTCGAGTGCGCGGTGGCCCTGAAAGCCGAGGTTATAATCACGGGCGATAAGGCGCTGGGCGCAGTAAATGAGTACATGGGGATAAAGATACTGACTCCGTCAGAGTTTTTGAAGAGGCTTCGGCAGTAAGTTGCAATCTACAAGACTTCATTGAGGCCCCGCCCGGGACCTTTGCCGGCTGTCTTTCCTTAGTAAAGCGCCTCTTTTCGAGTCGTGCATCACCTCCGGCTTGCGGATATCGCGGCCGGTGTCATCTGTAACCTTCTTCTCTACCGCACGCGGAACATCAAGAGCTGTATCCTGGCACACGGAATCACCAACCTGCTCCTGGGCATATACGTGCTCAAGATCGGCAACCGGCGGTTCCGGTGATTGCAAGGGCTCGGTGTCGGAATCCTTTACACCTTCCGGAAGTTCAGAAAAGTCTTATAAGGAAACTCTGATTTATTGCCTGTCTCGTCATTGCGAGCGCAGCGAAGCACCGGGTGTAACAGACAAGCGAAGCAACCTTGCCGGTGAGGAGGGTAACTTATCTCCTCCAATCTCTTTTTTAGTAAAATCAAACACTTAGAGATTGCTTCGTCGGGTTCCCTCGCTTCGCTTCGGGACAAGCCTCTGCCATGTTGGCCGTGTTTCCGGACGTTGAGGGGAAGTGAGATGGCTGCTCCTGAGCAATTCCAGGGTTGTTATACCGCCCATACTGTCGGAATTCTTTACACTTTTGCTGGCAGAGCGGACCGGCATGGAAATGCAAGGGGGCGCCGGATAATGCCGGCCATAAAAACTCTTTAACAATCAAGGTGTTAGAAGATCTATCGTTCCGTTCTATAGGTTTGGCACGATGCTTGCATTATTAATTACGCAAACGAAAAAAACACAGGAGGGGTAACATTCAACATGGGTGAAGATAAAAACAGTTTAAATAGGAAGGCGAAGCGGAAAGGAGGTGAAATGATGAAGACGAGGATGAAAAAGCTGAGTTTACTGACAGCGGTCTTTGCACTGGCGCTTTTCCTCTACAGCGCGCCTGCCAAGGCGAAACCCCTTGTGCTTGGCAGCGGGGCTAACAGCCTGTTTTTCACCAATGTGGAAAACTGGATCGATAAGGACGGCAGCGGAGATATCAGCACCGGTGATACACTCTACGGTATATTCAATGTGCAGAATATCTCCAACGGTGGCTCTGATATATGGAATACGGACAACGTAGGCGGTGACGGTACGCTCCACACCCTTACCGGTTACTTCCTTACGACCGTCACCGGGGTCAATGTCCACGGCGGCCTTGGCGGGGACGTGCACATCTCGCTCGGTGCCGCTGCTGCCGACCCCAACGGCGTGCTG
>WGEY01000055.1 GCA_015492495.1 Deltaproteobacteria bacterium
GGTCAGGGTGATGGTTTTCGTCTTGAGGGGGTCTGCCATCGCCTCCCGCACCGGCGGCAGGGCATTCGCCCCGATCCCCGCAGCCGCCCCGGCGGCTACGATGACCTTGTAATCGCGATAGAACCTGTTCTGCCGCTTTGCCAGCAGATTATGCATGGCGTAACAGGAAGCGACGCTCGGCAAAAACCATAGTGTATGCGTAAGCACGTTCAAGAGCCGCACGTCCGAAAAAGGCAGCGGCGGCTTTTGCGCTCCCAGCTTGAGGTTGTCGATGCTGGTGGGAAGGTGCGCGCCGCGAATGAGGTCCAACCATTTCTGCACCTCATCCTCATACTTGAATTTTGCTTTATTGCCCACTCCCTCAGCCGAGAAAAACTCGTTAAGATCAAACTCGTCAAACTCTCCCTGTATGGCCACTTCCCGGATCTCGTCCGGCAGTTGATACGTCATGAGCACCATGCGCGGCAGGGGGGCGTAGGGATTATCGGGACCTTGCCATTCTTCCTTTGCTCTCTGCTCATCGGAATAAGTCCAGTTGTAGATCTGCTCTTCTATGAACTCTCCTGTGGCGATGGCGCGAAACGGCGTTCCGGAAAGATAGAGGTAATGGTCTGAAGTGATCGGAAGGATGTCTTCGTCGAAATAGTCGAGGCCTTCGCCCTCAGCCGCCTTTTGTTCGTTTCGGTCTTCGGCCTCGAAGAGCTCTTTGGCCTTTTCCCGCCATGCGCCGTAATGGTATTCGTCAAAGATCACGCAATCCCAGTGTGTGGCGTGCACCCATTCGTTCTTGGTCTTGATGCCGTTTGTGCTGGGGTTTCTGCCCAAGTAATCCTGAAAAGAACCGAAGCAGACGATGGGCTTGGTTTTGTCCGCTTCTTCATACGTCAGGCCGCCCGGCTTGATGAACTGCCAGCCCTGAAAATCCACATGACAGCGCAGGTCCTCCTCCCAGGCGCTTTGCACCGCGGGCTTGAAGGTCAGCACGAGAATCTTCTTCCAGCCCATTCGCTTGGCCAATTGATAGGCGGCAAAGGTCTTGCCGAAGCGCATCTTGCAGTTCCACAGGAAATGCGGTGGCTTATCGTTTTCGCGGCGGTAGTTCTTGAAATAGGCTATGGTCTTTTCGACGGCCAGTTCCTGCTCCGGCCGCATCTTGAAATTGAGCGAGCGCTGTTCCTCGAAGAGCTGACCTTCCCGAACGGCGTTGATGGCCGCCTTGACCTGTTCCACCGTGCAGCGGAACCACTCGCCATCTACCTTCCGGATACCGTTGATGCGCAGCATCCGGTGCACATGGTGATCGGTAAAACTCGTGCCGTCGCTTCGGATCGCCGGCTCCTCGAGCACGATGCGATAGGGCAACTCTCCGGGTCTCAGCGTGGGATACTGCGCCGCCACGCGCTCCTTAACGCTTTTAGTCGTATAGCCTATTTTGAGTAAGCCCGCATACTGGGGATGTGTATCCTCGTAGGCGTAGATCTTCGGCTCTACTTTGGGCCGTTGCGGGAAGAATTCTTTACCCATTGTTCGGCTCCATGGGGCGGATTTTCGATTCTATGAATGCGATTTCCTTTTGAGTTAGGCCATATCGTTTGTATAACTTCTCATCCGTCCAACTCTTGGTCATGTCGAGAATCGGGATGAAGGCGAAAGTATCCCTGGTGATCCCGTGCCCATACATCAGCAGCGACATGAGAAAGCGAAATAAACGGGTCTTCATATAGGCAAGAAGATTTCGTGCTTCTTTCTCTGTCGAGTAACTCCCTATGACCAAATATGTCTCTGTGCAAACGGTGCCAGGAGGTAGAACTGCGGTCTTTGCAAGAACACGTCGCGTGCCGTCCGTTCCTGGGTTGCCGGCATGTTCGTGACCGGATCGAGAAGAGATCACCTTCCATTTGTCGATCATATCGACACCGACGGTGATGTCTTTTCGCTTGTAAGGACCTTCACCTTTGTGCCAGTGGAGAACGATGTCGCCCGTTCTCTGTGGCTTAACGTACGTCCGCAAACCAAAAGGCTTGTAAGCCGAAACCTGTTCGTTCATGCGTTTCTCATCACGCGATAGGATCTTCCTGACGATTGGTACTGCTTGTCCATGCCGGATGAACGTGCTGAACTCATTCAGGCGTCGCGTAGTTACTGCTTCGACACCACCGCCCCGCATGTTCACAATTTCACATACCCCCCGGTATTCTCGCTCCCATAAGAAGTAACAGATGCCCCCTGCAACGCTGACACCTGGAAAGACTTCTGAGGAATCCTCGTAATCTACGATCTTGCGTATTCTATCGTCGCCCAACATTTCAGTCCGAAAGTCATTCAACCCCTTTCCCCCTGCGAACCAGCGGGAAGGAATAATCATAGTTAAGTATCTGGGATTGAGTTTCTTGGCCTGATTAACAAATTTGTTGTAAATAGGAATGGCGCTTCTCCCATATCCAGCATCGCTCAATTGATACGGTGGGTTGCCGATGATGACATCGAATTTCATGTTGAATACCTCCTCCGGGTTTTCGATGTGGATGAACTCGTAGGCGTGGGTTTCCAGTTCCTCGCCCCGGGCGTAATTGGCTTCGCTGGCCCCGCAGAAGACGCAGCGGCCGTTTTCCCAGGTGTGCTCAATACGCCGAAAGCGGATGTTGCCTTCCGGATTATCAAAGGCCGTGGACACGGAGTACTTGCCGTTGGCGGTTTTGGAGCAGTAAAGGGAACGTCGCGAGATGAGTCCGGTGAGCTCGGTGATGGCGATGCCGAAGAGCTGGTTTTTCATGATGTGGTTTATGCGCTCCTGCTGGTCGGGGATTTTGCGCTCCAACCCCTTGTCGAGCCGTTTGGCGATCTCGCGCAGGAAAACGCCTGTCTTGCACGCCGGGTCCAGAAAGCGCGCTTTGGGGTCGCTCCATAAATCCTGCGGCAGAAGGTCGAGCATCTGGTTGGCCAGTTGCGGCGGTGTGAAGACCTCGTCGCTGGAGAGGTTGGCCAGGCAGGAGAGCACATCCGGGTTGTAGCTAGTCATCGTAGGCATGGGCCACCTCCAGAAAGTGCACCGGCGGATACTCTTTCACCGGCTCAGGGATGAACACCTCCTCGCCCAGGTCTGAAAAGAGCGGCAGCTCTCGCATTGAAGCCTGACTGACCAGTTCGTGAAAGGCAAAGTCCCGCCGCTTGAGCAGACTGCCGTTGGCAAGAGACCATTCAGAGAAGACGATAGGCAGGGGATTGTCCCCCACAGTTTTCAGGGAAAGCGCATCGCCGTGAACGATATTGCGGTTGAGAATATAGCGCACAGTTTCCCGACACCGGTCTTTTGTTTTCTTCTTGAAGAGTCGGGTATATGATGCATCAAAAACCTCAAACAGCCTCTCGCGGCACTTTTCAGCATTGTCTTCCAGAATGTCGATTCCGTATATGGATGAGACGGCAAGGGTGGCATAACGTTCGTATTCCAACTGACTTTTTCCGTACCGGGCTTCGACTACTCCCAGCTTTCGTTCAAGGATTTCGACGAGAAAATTTCCCGTGCCGCACGCGGGCTCCAGAAAACGGGAATCGATTCTCGCGGCCTCCTGCTTGACCAAATCAAGCATGGCATCCACGATATGCTGTGGAGTCAGCACTTCACCGTATTCTGCTATGCGGTGTCTCGATTCCTCTATTAAATTCATATGTAGCCAAGATTCTTAGTCGGGCTAACGACCAAGCTCACCGGCAGCTGAAAGCATAGCGATGAAGGAGCGGTGCTTTCAGCTGTCCGACGTGCCACTTCCGGCGCATCTTCGCATACGCAATGGCGTATGCGCTCAATGAGGTAGCAAATGTTGAGAAACTGAACTCAGGATTGGGCTCGGTGAACCTCCCTTTGAGGCCCTCGGCCTTATTAGATAAAATCAGGCAAGTTCCGTCATACAAGCGCTCTCTCATTAAACGTTCACAAAACAGCTCATAACGTTTTGCGTATGATGTACCCTTGTACTCGCTAAACACTTCAAAATGAGGTTCATCTACCCGAACCGGTGACGTAGATGCTGGAGCATCCTCCAGCAACATCAGCCACCCGAGCCAAGGCCGCTGTGAAGGTTTAAACTTCCCTTCACGGTAGGCCGTAAGCAGGTCGATCGAATTACCAAGCGCTTCCTCGATGCGGTTGTTGAAGTTGTTGCCAAACGACGGGCCGACATGGGCTTTGAACTCGATCGACGCCAGGAGCACACCATCTACAACCACCACAAGATCCCAGTTCTTGGCTGGCCGAAAATAACCCGGCAGAGTCGTTGTTCTGCTGTGTATCGCGGCATTCGGCAGACCCGCCTCCAAAAGAACTTCCCTCAACAGCCTGACAAACCCGTCCAGATGCTTACCACCCGTAACCGCACTTCGGTTACCGGCATCCTTTCTTCCAGTGGTTGTCCCTTGTTTCTTGTGCTGCTCTGTCCTTACCTTCCAGAAAAAGCTAACAGCCTTGGCTACCCTGTCACTATAGTCCATGCTTTTTTCTTCTTACTTCAGTTTTTATATCCGCACAGGAAAACAAGGATGTTGTTTTACATCTGATCCGTTTTTCCGCCATCTCGAAGTAATCCGGGTCAATTTCCACCCCGATCGAGTTGCGCCCCCACTTTGCCGCCGCTATAGTGGTGGTACCGGTTCCCATGAAAGGATCCAAAACAGTATCGCCAACAAAGGAAAACATGCGGACAAGCCGCTCGGCGAGCTCTTCGGGATAAGGTGCAGGATGGTTTCTGGTCGATGCACCTGTGATACCGGTCCAGATCGATTGGAACCACTGTTTATGGTTTTCATCGGATATAACAGATAGTATACGCGTCGCTATCGAGGGGTTTCGGTAACCGCCCGGCTTGCGTTCCATAAGAATGAATTCGATATCGTTCTTGACAATCGCATTGGGCTCATACGGTTTCCCAAGAAACCCGCCCCCGTTTCCTGAAGCTTCAAAGACTGCATTGGCTATCTTGTGCCAGATTATCGGTGCCAAATTGTCATAACCGATCTTGCGACAATGTTCCTGAATGGATGCATGAAGCGGTACGACGGTGTGCCGGCCATTATTTTTCCGTCTGGAAAGACATACATCGCCAACGACGCAAATTAATCGGCCTCCCGGGACCAGGACACGGAAGCAATGTCTCCAGACCTTATCGAGCTCAGCAAGAAATTGCTCGTAATCTTCCACATCACCAAGCTGATCTTCATGGTCGTGATATTTCTTCAGCGTCCAGTACGGCGGTGAGGTCACAACAAGATGAACAGACTGATCCTCAATGAAAGATAAATCGCGGGCATCTCCTCGGACCAATCGATGTTCGGTCGGAATCCGCTGCACCGCCAACTCTATCTCGGCAAAAAGTTTTTTGTCCTTGGCTATGCGCGGAATATCTGTCTGTGGATTCACTAAGCCAGAAACCGAATGCGGCAGGTAGTTTTGATGGTTCTGGTTGACGGTCATCAACATGTCTCTTTCTTATTTGATGATCACTTTAGTTGATGCCTTTTAGCATAAGCTTTTGAACGCGTTGTTGATCAGCCTCGGCATGCCAGAGCACTTCGGCTGCACGCGTGATTAAAGAACGAATTATGTCTTAAAAATAGTATTCCAAGATCAAAGGGTTTGCAAGGGAAAACGAGAAACGCCCACCGGTCCTTACAAGACCGGCGAGCTCGATCTCCTCAAACCGCCAAGCAGGAACTCGGGCTTTAAAAAAGAACGCAGAAAGGATATAATCTTCAGACCGTCCATGGTCCGCTGTCGGCGGACCATGCAAATGGACCTGCGATGGAACTTATCCGGACCGTCATTTTAGCCGTCATACAGGGACTGACCGAATTCCTGCCCATATCGTCGAGCGCCCACCTCATACTCGTACCCGTTCTTCTCGGCTGGCCCGACCAGGGGCTGGCCTTCGACGTGGCGCTCAATACTGCCACGTGGCTCGCCCTCGTACTGTACTTCCGAAGGGACCTCGCATCCATGGCCCGCGGCTTCATCGATGCGGCTTCGAGCATGCAATGGCGCGGGAACCTGGACGCAAGGCTCGCGCTCATGGTGTTAGGCGCCACGGTCCCCGTGGGGGCGGCGGGGCTCCTGGCCCACGATGTGGTGGCCTACAGGCTTCGCACCATCGAGGTTATAGCCGTTTCATCCGTGATGTGGGGCGCCGTACTGTGGTTTGCAGACCGAAGGCCGGGCACGAAGGACGTCCACGGCATCGGCTGGACGGCTGCCCTGGTGGTGGGGCTGGCCCAGGCCATGGCCCTGGTTCCCGGCACGAGCAGGTCCGGTATAACCATAACGGCCGGGCTCTTCATGGGCCTCTCGCGCACAGGGGCCGCGCGTTTCTCGTTCCTCCTTGCCGTCGTCGTGGGGGCGCTTGCCGGCGCAAAGGAGCTGGCCGGGCTGATAAAGATGGGAGTGGATGCCCCGTGGTCCGCGATCGGTACAGGCTTCATGGTGGCCTTCTTTTCAGCGTACCTTGCCATACACTACTTCCTGAGGTTCATCAGCAGGTCTTCCATGACCCCGTTTGTAATATACAGGATCCTTCTCGGTATAGTTTTGCTTGCAATCTCCCGATATAATTAACATAAGGAAAGTGCCCTCTTAAAATCCACACGCATAAACAACGGTCGAAAAAAAGGAGCCAGTATGCCTGTACCAAGCCCAAGCTACAGCTTCACAATACGCATCAAGACACAGAACAGGCCGGGGATGGTCGGAACCATCACCTCCACCATAGGGAGGCTCGGCGGAGACATAGGGGCCGTGGACATCGTCTCCGTGGCCAAGGGTTTCGTTACGAGGGACTACACCGTTAACGCCGGTGACGTGAAGCACTCCTCGGCGATCGTCGAGGAGCTCAACAGGATCGAGGGCGTGGAGGTGGTAAGTGTTTCGGACAGGACCTTTCTCATACACCTGGGCGGAAAGATAAGCATAGAGAACAAGATCCCCTTGAATACGCGCGATGATCTTTCGATGGCCTACACGCCCGGGGTGGCCCGGATATGCGTCGAGATAGCAAGGGACAGGTCAAAGGTCCACAAGCTCACCATAAAGAGAAATACCATCGCCATAGTTACAGACGGCTCCGCGGTACTCGGCCTGGGCGACATAGGGGCCGAGGCGGCCTTACCTGTGATGGAGGGAAAGGCCATGCTCTTCAAGAAGTTCGGAGGGGTCAACGCCTTTCCACTGTGCCTTGACACGAAAGACCCTGACGAGATAGTGGAGACCGTCGTAAGGGTCGCCCCGGTCTTCGGCGGCATAAACCTGGAGGATATTTCGTCGCCTAGGTGCTTCGAGGTCGAAAGAAAACTTTCGGAGCGGCTCGACATCCCGGTATTTCACGACGACCAGCACGGGACCGCCATAGTCGTGCTCGCCGGTGTCATGAACGCACTGAAGGTCGTAAACAAGGCGCTCGAGGACATAAGGATAGTCATCTGCGGCATGGGGGCCGCGGGTATCGCCTGCACAAGGCTCCTCAGGTCGGCGGGGGCCACCAAGATACTGGGGGTGGATTCGGCCGGCATACTCTACAGGGGAAGAAAGGAGAGGATGAATGCTGAGAAGGAGGCTGTTGCGGAGATCACCAACCCCGACAACGAAAGGGGCACCCTTGCCGACGCGCTGAAGGGCGCGGACCTCTTTATCGGCGTGTCGTCGCCGGGCATATTGACGCCGGAGATGCTGAAGGGGATGAACGCCGACCCCATAGTATTCGCCCTCTCGAACCCGACACCCGAGATCAGCCCCGAGGCCGCCGAACCCTATGTGAAGATAATGGCCACCGGACGTTCGGACTATCAAAATCAGATAAACAACGTCCTGTGCTTTCCCGGCCTGTTCAAGGGGCTTCTCGAATGCAACGCCAGCACCATAAACCACGAGATGCAGGTGGCCGCCTCAGAGGCCATCGCCTCGGTCATAACCCAGGATGAGCTCTCGGTGGACTACATCATCCCCAGCGTATTCGACGAAAGGGTGGCGTCCAGGGTTGCAAAGGCCGTGATCAGGGCCGCCAGGGAGACGGGCGTGGCGCGCAGAAACCCGAAGAAGAAAGGAAACGGAAGGCACTGAACGGACAAATAAACCATGCCGTCAAAAATCTTCCAACCGGCGACGTCGTATCGGCGTCCGGCATAAAACGGTGTACAAGATCCGAAAAATATGATAAAAGATTGAAGCTCCCTGCACCAAGCTGCGGGGAATGCCTGTCCGTGCCGGAGTCATGGCAGACAGGCGCGCGATGCATGTTCACAGGTGCGTCACCGGATTCAACCTCAACGACGCACCAGCATGTAAAGCCGAAAGAAGGATCAACAGGAGGGTTGGATGGAAAAGGCCTTCAAACTTTTCGTTCGCTGGGGATGGATACCCATAGTGCTGTACTTCGGCGGCCGGGCGATTACCGGCTACTGAGGGCCTCATCCGGTCTCGCACACCGACCCGGTGCCATCAATAAGATCCGCTTTCTTCCGCCCGGGGATGTAAGTATCCCTTTCATTTGCTCGCCACCCCCTACAGGCTGCACGGTGCATTGACCGATATCCTTACGGTGCAGCTTTGCCCGCACACCCGACCGAAACGGACCCCTGTTCGAAGCAGCGCGTGCGCTGGGACGCCCCGCATACGATCGGCGCTCGGACGGCTTCGATTTCTCCTGGCTGACTCAAGAGATCCCCATGACAGGACTGCCCATGGAACGGGGAACAAGGATGGTGCCCAGGGACGGAATCGAACCGCCGACACGAGGATTTTCAGTCCTCTGCTCTACCGACTGAGCTACCTGGGCACGATACGGTAGACCTACTATTTAATTGGAAGTAGCTCCTCTTGTCAAGGTTTTTTCAAACCCCAGGCGCGAATATGCTTCACGGCACCGAAGCTGCCCGCGGTGTTTTTGGACTTCAACCGTATCTGATTTTGTGGTACACTTTGATGCATGTGCATGATCCGGACCTGGAAGGCCTGAGGGGTCGTCCTTCCGGATGCAAAGAACACCAGAGGAGGAACCGAGTAATGGGTGGATGTGGAACAGGCTGCGGGGACGGCATGGGGGGACCGTTCTCAGAAGGCAGGGAGCTCGTTGAGTTCGTCCTTATGGCACATAACGGAGCAGTGGCAAAGACACCCATCCCCAACGGGGGGCTTCCGACAAAGTGCCAGGAGTGCGGCGAGTCCTTTACGCTCGAAACGTTCGTCGCCAAGTGCCCCAAGTGCGGCGGAGTGCACGCGGTAAGCCCTCCGAGGTGCGACGACCCGGCGAACATTCAATACGCCGGTGCGGACTTCAGGCTGCCGCAGGACTGGTAGGAGTCGAGAAAGCAAGAGCCCCAAGGGCATAAAGGCCCTTGGGGCAATCTTTCCTGCCTGCACCGCCTCTCTGACCGCCTCTCTGATCGAACCATCCCGCCAGAAACAACGGGGTATCAAAAAACCCTGTTTAAGTAGGGCGCACGGCCCGGGCCTCAGAAGTGATCCGTGATCACCACATCCTCCTTTGACAACTGGCCGGGACGCGGCCACGGCTCCCTCGCAGCCTTTCCGATTACGACGAACATCGCTATCACGTGGTCTTCGGGCAAACCGATGAGCTCACCGACCTTGTCGAAGTCGAATCCGTCCATGGGACAGGAATCATAGCCCATGGCCTTTGCAGCGAGCATCAGGGTCTGCGCGGCGATCCCGCATGAGCGCATGGCCTCGTCACGCTGGACCTCTTCGCGCCCCCGGTAGTACCGGTCCATCGCCGGGAGTATGTAGTTCCGCACCTCTTCGGAGACGTTACGCCAGTAACGGGCCGGCTCCTTTTCCCATGCCTTAAGGTCGGCACACAGGACGATCAAGAGGGATGCGTCCGTGACCTGGGGCTGATCCCACGCGGCACTACGGATCTTCTTTCTGAGCTCCGGATCCCGGACCACGACGAAGCGCCAGTTCTGTATGTTGAACGCCGTCGGGGAGAGCATGGCGAGCGAAAGAAGCCTTTCGACCTCGTCTTCGGTCATCCTGTGTGTCGGATCATAATGCTTGACGGCCCTACGTGATTCGATCGCCTCAAAGGTATCCATGGGAACCCTCCTTTCTTAAGACGGACAACCCGTTTTACGTGCGTTCAGTCGTTGATCACCTAGGCCTCGTGTCACCGGACAAGCGGTGGAAGGTCCAGCACCTTGAACTCGCCGCCTATACGCCCGACCTTGAACGCAAACCTCCTTCTGCCTTCCACCACAAGCGGCTCATACCCCCTGGATACGAACCCCACCGCAAACTCCATCCGTGATGGATCCGTGACGTCAACGTCGGCCACGAGATCGGGTATCAGGCACCTGCCGCCGTTCACCTTGCAGTACCGTTCGAAGAGCCTCGCCCTTTCATCCGGGTCCACGTCCGGGTTCAGGCCTTCCAGCAACCCGTAGGATCCGCCGTAGTAATAGACCGCCCTTCCGTAATCCCCGCGCTCGAGCGCGGTCAGGTAGTTGAACAGTACGAGCCTGGCCTCGGCTTCCGGGGTCCTTTCCATCGCCTCGCCGCGCGCCATCCACCCTCCGCTCTGGACAAAGTCCCTGCCGTTGTAGGTATAGGCGTAACAGAAGGTGTGGCCTATGGCGCTGCTGTAGCTGCAGAAGGCCGCCTCCCGGTCCGAAAGATACACCTTGCCCTCAGGCCCCGTAAGCGCCCTTGTCTCTTCGGACCCGTCCCTGTTAAGAAACCTGACCCTATGGATACGTCCATCGCCGTCGACCCTGAAGAGCTCTAGCGCCAGGGTCCTGCACCCCAGGTACTGGTATATTGCCGCAAGCTCTCCCTCGGTTCCGGGCACCGCAAACCCGCGCAGCCCGTCATGTGGCGGCCTGCCTTCGGTGAAGCGGTAGCCCCTTCCCAGGTCCAGCGTCGAGATCACCGAATCGCCTCTCAGGCTCAGAAGATGGTAGTTGCCGGTATACACGCTGTCTCCTTTCTTCCTCCCGCAGGAGTCCTGTTCGACGACCTCGGTCCTCTCATCCTCTGCGAACAAAAGGATCTCGACCGGACCGCCGTGGGCCGGAAGCTCCATGCGGGACCGGCTCCTCTTCCTCAGCTCTTCCACATCGAGTAGCACCCCTGGAGCCTGCCCGCCCTCCGGCGATACCGGGGCAACGAGGATCTCCTTTCTTGCACCTGCCGCTGATTCCATGGCCGCCGCCATGACAAAGGCCGCAAGTACAGGTATCAACATGTAAAGTGTCTTAAGTCGCATACGCAACCCCCTCGGACCGTCCCGGGCCTTATCTGAACCTGTTCTCCCTGCCCTCGACGAGCCTCTTTATGTTGCCCGAGTGTTTGAATATGATCAGTACGGCAACGACCACACCGAGTACCACGTACTGGCGTGGGGCTCCGACGATGAACAGAAAGAGAGGCATCGAGAGTGCCGCGCTCATCGAACCCACGGACACGTACCTGGTTATAAAAACCATCAAGATAAACACCCCCATGCTCAAAAAGAGCGCCGGAGGGGAAAGGACCAGAAAGGCACCGCATGCGGTTGCAACACCCTTCCCGCCCTTGAACCCTAAAAAGACCGGAAAGAGGTGACCCGCAATCGCGGCAAGCGCCACACCACATACAAACGCGTCCCCGGCCGAAACCAGCACGGCCAGGGCAGGCGGCAGGGCCCCTTTGAGCACGTCACCGGCCAGGGTCAGCGCCCCGGCCTTCTTTCCGGATGTACGGCTGACATTGGTCGCACCGATGTTGCCGCTTCCTGCCTTCCTCGGGTCAACCCCGCCGAGGACCCTTGCCACCACGATACCGGTGGGGACCGACCCCAAAAGATAGGCGAAGAGCACGAAGAGGATCTTTGAGATATAGGCTGACTCCATACCTTGTATTCACCGATGTAGAGGAAGATCAAAGAAGCGGACGCGGGATCAGGCAAACCGCACACGGCTCATCCACCCACCGCATGAAAATGCACAGCGAGCGCCTGTCTGCGTGCGGATGCCGCACGGGCAGGCATTCCCTGAAGCTTTCCGTGCATGGAGCTTCAAAAAGGCATCCGTACCCGAATACGAAACCGGCCCCGGGGGCGGCCGCCCTATTCGACCGTAACGCTCTTGGCCAGGTTACGCGGCTGATCCACGTCCGTACCCTTCAACACCGCGATATGGTATGCGAGCAGCTGCAAGGGTACGCTCATTATTATCGGAGCGAGCAGGTGGGAGGTACTGGGCATGGTTATTATGTCATCGGCCTTGTCCGAGGCATCGGTGTCGCCTTCGTCGACAACCGATATGACCCTGCCCTCCCTGGCCTTGACCTCCTCCATGTTGGCGAGTATCTTCGCGTAATGAGCGTCCCTGGGCGCAAGCACCACAACCGGCATCTTCTCGTCTATCAGGGCGATGGGACCGTGCTTCATCTCACCGGCCGGATAGCCCTCTGCGTGTATATAGGATATCTCCTTGAGCTTCAACGCGCCCTCGAGTGCGATGGGATAGTTGATACCCCTGCCGAGGTAAAGGAAGTCACTGGAGTGAAAGTACTTCCTTGCTATCTTCTTTATATCGTCTTCCCGGTCGAGCGCCTGCTCCATCTTGTGGGGTATCTTCAAAAGCTCCTGTATGAGTTCGGTCCCGTAGCCGCGGTCTATCCCTGCGCATCTCCTCGCAAGGTAGATGGCCAGCATGTAAAGGGCCGTGAGCTGCGTGGTGAAGGCCTTTGTCGAGGCCACCCCGATCTCCGGGCCGGCGTGGGTGTAGAGGGTCCAGTCGGCCTCCCTCGCGATACTGCTCTCCACGACGTTGCATATGGCTATTACAGGGGCACCCTTCCTCTTGACCTCCCTCTCGGCCGCGAGGGTGTCGGCCGTCTCCCCTGACTGTGATATCACCACAACGAGGGTCTTCTCCCCTACCAGTGGATTCCTGTAACGGAACTCGCTTCCGAGATCGACCTCGGTCGGCACACCGGCGAGCTCCTCGATGAGGAACTTGCCGACGAGCGCTGCATGCCATGAGGTGCCGCACGCAACGAGGTATATTCGTTCAATGGTCTCGATCGGTATATTGAAGTCGCTGAAGAAGATATCACCCGCCTCTTCCATTACGGCCCCCCTGAATGTGTCGGTCACGGCCCTGGGCTGCTCGAAGATCTCCTTGAGCATGAAGTGGCGGTAGCCGCCCTTCTCGGCCATGACCGGGCTCCAGTCTATGTGCTTCGGGGTCTTTGCTACCGCCTTGCCGTCGAGGTCCGTAACCTCCACCCCGTCTCCGGCCACCGTCGCGACCTCTCCGTCCTCGAGGAAGATGGCCTTCCTGGTGACGTTGAGTATGGCGGTAACGTCGGAGGATACCACGGCCTCCCCCTCGCCGAGCCCCACGACGAGCGGACACTCGTTTCTTGCCCCGACGATCTTATGGGGCTCATCGCTGCTTATTGCGGCAAGCGCATACGTGCCCTTGACCCTTTTAAGCGCCTCCCTCACGGCCTCCTCGAGGCTCCTGCCCTTCTTCTCCCTGCATATGAGGTGTGCGAGTATCTCCGTATCCGTTTCGGACTTGAAGCTGTGACCCGACCGCTTGAGCTCTTCCTTCAGGGCGAGGTAGTTTTCGATGATCCCGTTATGTACGACGGCTATTCCGCCTTCGACGTGGGGGTGTGCGTTGGCCTCGCTGGGCCTGCCGTGCGTGGCCCAGCGCGTGTGACCGATACCCACGTGGCCTGAAAGGGCCCCCGCCTTGACCTTTTCAACGAGCCTTTGGATCTTGCCTTCGCTCCTTCTGAGCTCTATCCTTCCCTCATGGAGCACGGCGACCCCGGCGGAGTCATAGCCCCTGTACTCGAGCCTCTTGAGCCCGTCGAGGATCACCTCCCTGGCATTCCTTTTTCCGACGTATCCGACTATGCCGCACATCTTTCGAACCGATATGACCTCGTATGCAAAGCCTTCCGCACGCAGCCCTTCCTCGCCGCTTACTTCCGCTTCTTGGACCCTTTCTTGAGCCCTCTCCTTTCAACCCAGCCCTCGATCACCCTCTCGCCCGCCCTCGAGAGCGCAAGCGAGCCGGGCGGCACATCCTTTGTAATGGTCGAGCCGGAGCCTATGTAGGCGCAGGTGCCGACCACCACCGGTGCGACGAGCTGGGAATCACTCCCTATGAACGCCCCGTCCTCTATCACGGTCGTGTACTTCTTCCTGCCGTCATAGTTGCACGTGATGGCGCCTGCCCCTATGTTCACATCCCTTCCAACGACCGCGTCACCGATGTATGAGAGGTGGTTCGCCTTCGAACCCTCACCTATTACCGACTTCTTCACCTCGACGAAGTTACCGATGCGTGCCCTGTCGTGAATCCTGCTACAGGGCCTGATCCTGGCGAAAGGACCCACGGAGACCGAGCTCCCTATGGAGGAGGACTCTATGATGGAAAAACTCCTTATGACCGAATCGTCGCCTACGAGGGAATCCTTTATCTTCACGCCCTCCTCGACGAGACACCCCTTCCCCACGGTGGTGTCTCCCTCGAGGTGCACGTTCGGATAAACGGTCGTGTCCCTTCCCACCCTTACCCCGTAATCCACGTACGAGGCCGAAGGATCCACAAACGTCACCCCCCCGAGCATGAGGTCCCTGAGTATCCTCTCCCGCATGATCGAGTTCGCCCTCGCAAGCTCAATGCGGTTGTTTACCCCCATGACCTCATCCGGATCCACATGCGTAAGGGCCGTGACCTTCTCGCCCTGGCTGTAGGCAAGCTGTACGAGATCCGGCAGGTAGTACTCCTGCTGGGTATTGCTTGTGGTCAGCCTGCGGAGGTTCTTCCTGAGAAACACCGCATCCACGAGGTATATGCCGGCGTTCACCTCACGTATGTCCCTCTGCCCCGGCATGAGGTCCCTGTCCTCTACTACACCCGATACCCTTCCTGCCTCATCCCTTATAACCCGGCCGTACCCCGAAGGATCGTCGAGGAGCACGGATATGAACGACAGGACCGGACGCGGCTTGGTGCGCCTGCGGTGGACCTTGAAAAGGGCTCTTACCGTCTCCTTTGTGATAAGTGGAACGTCGCCCGAGAGTATGAGCACATCACCCGTGAAGCCCCTGAGGTACTTTACGGCGCACATGACCGCATGGCCTGTACCGAGCTGCTCCCTCTGCAGGCAGAACCTCACCCCGTGGTCCTTGAAGGCACACTTCACCTCCCGGGCCTCATGTCCGACCACCACCACGACATCCCTTGCCCCGAGCTCCTTGAGCACCTTGAGCGGATAAAAGAGCATCGGCCTGCCGCATACAGTGTGCAGGACCTTTGCCCTTGCGGACTTCATCCTCGTACCCTTGCCCGCGGCAAGCACTATGGCTGCGAAATCCTTCATGGTAAAAGGATATAATAACCCAAAGGCCGCGTCAAGGCAATCCAAACGCGGCTAAACGCGTATCCGGCCCTGCCGCGCTCACGAACCCGGCGAACATAGAGCGCCTCACTGTTGCCGCATCTACGATAAAACTTTACAACTTTTGCGGACCTCTGCTAAAATCAGCAAGTGGGCTTGAGAGAAGATATAGATATCCTGGACTCCAAGATAAGCCGCCTGAAGGTGGAATATGAGCAGTACTTCCTCAGGATCCTCAAGCGCGAGCCTGTCAGGCTCCGCGAAGAGATCGACCGTATGGTGCTGCGCTACTCCAGTGTACCCATCACGAACACGGCGCTCAAGTTCAGGTTCTCGTCGATAGTTTCGAGGTACAACTCCTACAAGCAGTACTGGGCAAGGACCATACGCGCCATAAACGAAGGCACGTACCGCAAGCGGCCCGAGACCGGCGGGGCTGAGGTGGCCCCCTGCAATCAGGACAGCCGGCCCCTTTCCGCTGAGGCGCGGCACGGCGCACCCCAGGGGTTGGACGGAGACGACAGGCTCAAGAAGACATACCATGAGTTCATCGATGCGCGTAAGGCCTGCGGCGAGCCTACAAGGGGGATATCCTTCGAGAGGTTCAAAAGGGCGATAGAGGACCAGAGAAGGAGGCTCCTTGAGAAAGGCGGGGTGAAGGATGTGGACCTCAGGGTGCGCACAAAGGACGGCAAGGTAAGGGTGGCGCTCATCCCGCTTGGTACGGACAACAAAAAATATTGAGCATGCATCGCGGGCGATTGGCTGCCGTGACTTGGGCTCGGGCAGGCATTCCACGCGGCTTACTGCAGTAAACTTCGAAACCCGGTGCCCTCGCCACTCACTTTACCCGCGGCCTCCGGGTGCAACTGAAGATACATCACAGACACACAAAGGAAGCTGCAAGATGCCTTGCATCCCGAATACTCCGGTCCGCCGGCAGCTCGACACACGTGACGCCGCAATCGGCATAGACCGGCGTTCACGGTTGCTCGCGGAGTGGTTTTGAAGGGTAATCCACAGAGGCCGGATACGAAGCGGCATCGTGACTCGAAGGTTTTTCAGTTAGGCTGAATGGCACGGACCGGCGGGGGGTAGTGGATCTTCACAGGCAGGCTGTGTTAAAGGAGGGACGGGGCCTTGCTTCTCTACCTCCTCCCCGCCACCTCCACCTTTGCGCGTGCGAACTCGCGGGTGTCTCTTGTCTTCTTGTAGTCGGGGTCGTCGAGCGAAAGGCCTTCCAGCAGCCTCTCTGCCTCATCGAGCTCCCTCTTGGCCTCATTGAGGTCTATCTCGTCGGCCTTAAGCGCGGTATCCACAAGAAGGTTCACCCTGTCCGGCCACACCTCGGCGTACCCGCCGGTTATCGCTATCTCGCCGGATGTCCCGCGCGACTTGTAGTGGACTCGGCCGATCGTGAGGTTGCCGATGAGCTCCGTATGGCCCTTGAGGACCCCGAACTCCCCTTCCTCGCCCGGCGCGTAGACCTCCTCGACCTCTTCGGAGAGTACCACCCCGGTGGGTGTGACTATTTCAAGTGTAAACGTCTCTGCCATAACCGTTACATTTCCGTATATTTACTCATGCAAAGATCAAGAGGCGAGCTTTGATGCCTTCTCGAGTGCCTCGTCAATGGTTCCCACCATGTAGAAGGCCTGCTCCGGTATGTCATCGTGCTTGCCCTCGGCGATCTCGTTGAAGCCCTTTATGGTGTCCTCTATGGAGACGTACTTGCCGGGCGTGCCGGTGAACTGCTCCGCCACAAAGAAGGGCTGTGAGAGGAACCTCTGGATCTTTCTGGCCCTCGCCACAACGAGCTTGTCTTCCTCACTGAGTTCATCCATACCGAGGATCGCGATGATGTCCTGAAGGTCCTTGTACTTCTGCAGTATCTGCTGGACCCTCCTCGCCGTGTTGTAGTGCTCCTCGCCCACAATGTTCGGATCGAGTATCCTGGAGGTGGAATCGAGCGGGTCCACGGCAGGGTAGATCCCCAGCTCGGCGATCTGACGTGAAAGAACCGTCGTTGCGTCGAGGTGGGCGAAGGTTGTTGCAGGCGCAGGGTCGGTGAGGTCGTCTGCCGGCACATATATCGCCTGAACAGAGGTGATCGACCCCTTTGTGGTGGAGGTGATCCTCTCCTGGAGCTCTCCGACGTCGGTAGACAGGGTGGGCTGATATCCGACGGCCGAAGGTATCCTTCCGAGAAGCGCCGAGACCTCGGAGTTGGCCTGGACGAACCTGAATATGTTGTCTATGAAGAGAAGCACGTCCTGGCCCTCTTCGTCCCTGAAGTATTCGGCGGCCGTAAGCGCTGTGAGCGCGACCCTTGCCCTTGCACCCGGGGGTTCGTTCATCTGCCCGTAGACCAGGGCGGCCTTCTCGAGGACCCCGCTCTCCTTCATCTCGAGCCAGAGGTCATTTCCTTCCCTTGTCCTTTCACCCACGCCGCCGAAGACCGAGAAGCCCCCGTGCTGCATGGCGACGTTGTTTATGAGCTCCATGATCAAGACGGTCTTGCCCACGCCGGCCCCGCCGAAGAGCCCTATCTTTCCGCCCTTGAGGTAAGGGGTCAGGAGATCGACGACCTTGATGCCGGTCTCAAAGATCTCCAGCTTCGTGGACTGCTCCTCGAACGAAGGGGCGGGCCTGTGTATTGGATAGTACTTGTCGCTCTTTACCGGTCCGCCTTCGTCGACCGGCTCTCCTATGACGTTGAGGATCCTTCCGAGCACGGCCTCACCCACCGGCACGGAGATGCCGGAGCCCGTGTCAAGCGCTGGCATGCCCCTTACAAGCCCCTCGGTCGAATCCATGGCGATGCACCTTACCGTGTGCTCGCCGATGTGCTGCGCGACCTCCACGACGAGGTTCCACTCCTCGTCGCTTATGCTCGGGTTCGTGACCTTTATGGCGTTATATATGGGGGGAAGGTGGCCCGGTGGAAATGCGATGTCAAGCACTGGCCCTATGACCTGTACGATCTTTCCCAGATTCTTCTGTTCCTCCATGATTGCTGACCCTCCGTCAATCGGTTATCGATTACTGTTACCGGTCATAGACTGCCGGTCTTTTTTGAAAACGCAGCCGGACAACAGACAACGAATAACGTATCTTTCCTATCCCTTTAGCGCCTCGGCGCCGCCTATGATCTCCATCAGCTCCTTCGTGATGGCGGCCTGGCGGGCCCTGTTGAAGAGCAGTGTAAGGTGTCCTATCATCTCGGCCGCGTTTCTCGATGCCGAATCCATGGCCGTCATCCTGGCCCCGTGCTCGCTCGCAGCGGTCTCCAGAAGCGCCCTGAAGACCTGGACCACCACAAACTTCGGAAGCAGACTGTCCAGAACCCTCTGCTGTGAAGGTTCGAAGATGAACTCCTCGTAGGTCTCCTCCCCTTGCTCCTCTTCTTTTGGAGGGGTGATGGGCAGAAGCTTCTGCACGACAGGTCTCTGGGTGATGGCCGACTTGAACTCGCTGTATATCATGTAGACCTCGTCCGAGCCGTCGGAGAGGTACCCGTCCATCAGCTCGGTGGCGATCTCCTCGGCAAGGGCGTAGCTGGGTCTTGCAATGCCGAGCGCCCTTGATTTGACCCTTTCGCGGTCCTTGAAGTGCTCGAACGCGCGCTTGCCTATAAGGTTCAGGCTTATCTCCTTCGAGCTGTTTTCGCGTATGAACCTTTCGGCCGTCCTTATAAGCGTCGAGTTGAATCCGCCGCACAGCCCCCTGTCCGAGGCCATGAGCACCAGTTCAAGCCGGGGCGTTTTTTCGCCGTCTTCGGGCTCTGGCTTCAAAAACAGCGGATTGGTCTCGGGCCCCGCGGCCTTTGAAAGGGATGCAACGAGCCCCTGTATCTTGTCAGCGTACGGACGGGCGGCTATTATATCCTCCTGGGCGCGCCTGAGCTTCGCGGCAGAGACCATCTTCATCGCCTTGGTGATCTGCTGCGTGTTCTTTACACTCTTTATCCTTCGCTTTATGTCGCTGAGTGTCGCCATAAGCTCCCTGAGCCAAAGTGTTTACCTGACCGTAACCGGCCCCTTACTTCCCTTCCGCCTTGAACATGCCCTTGAACTCGTCAAGCGCGCTGTTGAGCTTTCTTTTAAGGTCGTCGTCAAGGACCTTCTTCTCCCTTATCTCCTGCAGTATCCCCGGATGCCTCGTATCAAAGAACGCATCGAGCTCCTCTTCGTATCTCTTTATCTCCGAGAGCGGGTACTCGTCCACGTAACCGTTTGTCGCGGCGTATATTATGAGCACCTGCTTCTCCACGGGGATGGGCTTGTACTGGCCCTGCTTGAGCACCTCGACGAGCCTGCTGCCCCTCTCAAGCTGACGCTGGGTCGCGGGATCCAGGTCGCTTCCGAACTGCGCGAAGGCCGCAAGCTCCCTGTACTGCGCAAGCTCGAGCCTCAGCGTACCTGCGACCTGCTTCATGGCCTTTATCTGCGCGGAGCCTCCCACGCGCGACACCGAAAGCCCCACGTTTATGGCCGGCCTTACACCCGCATGAAAGAGGTCCGTCTCGAGGTATATCTGTCCGTCGGTGATGGATATGACGTTCGTGGGGATGTAAGCAGACACATCCCCTGCCTGGGTTTCGATTATGGGAAGGGCTGTGAGCGACCCTCCGCCGAGCTCGTCCTTGAGCTTTGCCGCCCTCTCAAGGAGCCTTGAGTGCAGGTAAAAGACGTCTCCGGGGAAGGCCTCCCTGCCCGGGGGCCTTCTCAGAAGGAGCGAGAGCTGCCTGTACGCCACGGCGTGCTTGGAGAGGTCGTCGTATATGACGAGCGCGTGCTTTCCGTTGTCCCTGAAGTGCTCGCCTATGGCGCATCCGGAGTACGGCGCAAGGAACTGGAGCGGGGCCGAGGTGCTGGCCGTTGCCGCCACCACGACGGTGTAATCAAGGGCCCCGTGCTCGCGCAGCTTTTCCACTATCTGCGCCACGGTGGACTGCTTCTGCCCTATGGCTACGTATATGCAGTAGACGTCCAGCCCCTTCTGGTTTATGATCGTGTCTATGGCTACCGCGGTCTTACCGGTCTGGCGGTCTCCTATTATGAGCTCACGCTGGCCGCGCCCGATGGGGATCATGGCGTCAACCGCCTTTAGTCCTGTCTGCAACGGCTCGGTCACGGGCTTTCTCGCTACGATTCCCGGCGCCTTCAGCTCGACACGCCTGCGCTCCTTCGTCTCGATGGGGCCCTTGTCATCAAGCGGCAGGCCGAGCGAGTCGACGACCCTGCCCATGAGCTCCTCGCCCACCGGGACCTCGACTATCCTTTTGGTCCTCCTTACGGTGTCACCCTCTTTTATGGCGTAATCCTTGCCGAAGATGGCCACACCGACATTGTCCTCCTCGAGGTTCAGGACCATCCCGTATATCTCGCCCGGAAACTCGACGAGCTCACCGGCCATGGCCTTTTCAAGGCCGTATATCCTCGCGATACCGTCTCCGACCGATATGACGGTTCCCACTTCCTCGATATCGATGCCCTTTTCAAAGCCCTTTATCTGGCTCTTGATAAGCTCGCTTATCTCTTCGGCTTTAATCATGATCAACCTGCTCCTTCTAATAATTTTTCCTTCATGTTCTCAAGCTGAGCCTTGATGCTCCCGTCAAGGACGAGGTTGTCCATCCTTACCACGAACCCGCCTATAAGCTCGGGCCTTTTCCTGAACGAAAGCACCACATCCTTGTTCGTCTCTTTCTTGAGCCTCTCCCTTATGGCCTGAAGCAATGCCTCGCCGAGTTCATCCGGCGCGTGGACCTCCGCCCTTACGCGCCCTGCAAGATCATCCTCCAGCCTTGCATATGCACTTCCTATCTCCTCCAATAGTCTCAGGTTGCGTCTTTCAACGAGCAGTCCTACAAACTTCTTGATGATCTCGGAGGCACCAAGGTTGTCGCAGAGTTTGTCGGTGACAGCCTTACGCTCATCGAGGTTGTACATGGGATTCATGAGGATCTTGTAAAGGAGGGGATTTCCCTTGAATACGGCTACAAGCTCTCTCAACTCGTGGCCGTATCTTTCATGCGCATTGTCTTCCCTTCCGATATCGATGAGCGCCTGCGCGTATCTTCTTGCTATGGAACCTTTTCTCATCAGTGAAGCCTCAGTTTTTCGAGGTAGGTCCTGACTATCCTGTCCTGGTCTTCGGGCCTTATCTCCTTCCTTATGAGCTCCTGAGCGACCTCGACCGCCAGGTCCGCAACCTCCTTGCGTATCTCAAGCCTCGCCTTCTTGATCTCCTGAGCGGCGGTGAACCTGGCCTGCTCCCGGAGCTTCTCCGCTATCTGGCGTGCCTCATCGAGTATCTTTTCCTTCTCGAGCTCCGCATCGCGCCTTATCTCTTCCTGTATCTCCCTGAGCCTTGCCTCTAGCCGCCCTATCTTTTCCTTGTACTCCTTGAGCTTCGCCTCGGCCTCGGCCTTCCTGGTCTCGGCCTCGGCCATTTTTTTCTTTATCTCATCGGCCCTGCGTTCGAGCATGGACTTGAGCGACTTCTTCCATATGATATAAACGCCGACGACCAGCAGGACGAAGTTTATTATCTTCCACGTCATTCCGCTGCCGCCGTGCCCGCCTTCCTCGCTCGCGTAGCTTATCAACGGGACAAGCGGCAGCAGAACCACGAGGACAGCCGGAAGCGCCCGCTCGAGCATCTTCTCGGCGATGCTCTTGGATATCCTGGGGGTCTCCTGCTTCAGCGCCGAGAGCGCGGCCTGTTTACTGTCCTCGATCTCGGCCCTTATCTTCGAGAGCTCATCCTGGGCCTCCTTGCGCGCCTGTTCGACCACATCCTTCTGCCTTTCATAGGCCTCCTGGCGGATCGCCGCCCTTTCCTCCTGCGCCTTTGCCTCAACCTCCCTGAGACGCTTCTGGTACTCCTCGCTTCCGGCCCTTATCTCCTCCTCTATACCCGCGGCGTGCTCAAACCTGCCCTCGGTCCTTTCCCTTCTCTCCTCGAGGACCTTAAGAACCGGCTTGAAGAGCAGGCGGTTCAGGATGACCAGTAATACGAGAAAGGCCACCATCTGGTATATGAAGGTATGGTCTACTGATATCATGGTCTGAAGCGGATCCTCCCTGGTCTAAAGCTGTCTCAAGCGCGCCCCCGGGCGCAAAAGTCCGTCCGTACGGTACGCGCACGTATCCCGATAAAAGCCTTTTAGTAACATATAAAAACCGAGAATGTCAAGCACTTAAGTGAGGTGTGGTCCAAACCCCGGGGGTGGAAGCCTGAATTGCTCCTGCTGAAGGGGTTTCGAATAGGGTGTGGTTGCACGGATCAGCCGCTCAGGGTCTTTTTTAGCTCCATGGTCTTCATGATGTCGCGTCTCGAGAGTATGCCGATAAGCCGCCCGGTGTCGTCTACAACGAGGTACCTTCCCACACCCTCGGTAACCATCTTTGTGAGGGCATGCTGCGCACTGTCGTTGGGGTGCAGCACCATCTCCGGGGTGAACCGTTCCATGGCCTCGCCGACTGTGGTGTCATGCCACCGGTCTTTCCCGATCCTGCGCACGTCATTGAGTGTCAGCAACCCGACAACGGTTCCGTTCGACACCACCGGAAAGCTTGTAAAATGGTGCGTGAAGAAGTAATCCTCGACGACCTCGGACAGCAGCTGATCTTCCCTGACCGTGACGACATCCCTTGTCATCATGTCCTTAACCCGCAGTCCTTCAAGTGCCATCTTTACCATGAGCTGCCGGTAGCTGCTCTCCGCGGCCTGTTGCAGGAAAAGCCCTATGAGAAGCGCCCACAGCCCCTGTATGAAGTAACCTGAAAGCATCTGTAGAAACCCCATGAAGATGAGGAACAGGGCGAAGCTCTTTCCTATGCCGCTTGCAACGCTCGTGGCGGTTTTGATATCGCCGGTTCTTGCCCACCACAGGGCCCTAAGCACCCTGCCGCCGTCGAGCGGAAAACCTGGTATGAGGTTGAAGACCAAAAGGACCATGTTCAACATGGCGAGAAACCCTATCACGCCGACGAGCGCAGGCGCATCGACCGCACCGCCGACCACCTTCTTGAGGATGGTAAAGACCACCGCAAGCACAGCGCTCGCCGCAGGTCCGGCCACCGCTATCTTGAACTCCGTCATGGCGTCATCGGGCTCGCGCGTAAGGTGTGCAACCCCGCCGAATATAAAGAGGGTTATCTCCTTGATCCTCAACCCAAGCCGGTTCGATGTGTACGAGTGGGCGAGTTCGTGGATGAGGACGCTTACGAATATGAACAGGGACGAAATAGCGCCCATTACGAGGTACGTCGACTTCTTCAGGCCCGGGACCTCGCTTGGAAAGTAGCCGTAGGCAAGGCTCCATGCAAAGAGTATGAAGGCGATGAACCACGTGAAGTCTATGGATATACGTATGCCGAGGACCTTGAAGAGGCTTATCCCGCGTATCATATAAGTCGGCTCCTGTTTACTTTGCCGTGCCGCCGGCTTCCTGGTGGGTTCAAAGGGGCGGGAGGTCCAACCCAGTCTCTTCGGGCAGGCCGAACATTATGTTCATGTTCTGTACGGCCTGGCCCGACGCCCCCTTCACGAGGTTGTCTATCACTGAAATTATTATGACCCTTCCCGTGCGGTTGTCAACCTTGAGCCAGATGTCACAGTAGTTCGATCCCTTGACCTGGTTTATGTTCGGGAGGGTGTCTTCGGGGCAGATCCTTACAAAGGGTTCATCCCTGTAGAACTCGCTGTACAGGTGCAAGGGCTCCGGGGCAGATAGATCCTCTTCGAGGTCCGCATAGATGGTGCTCAGGATACCCCTCGATACAGGAAGGAGGTGCGGTGTAAACGTAACAGAGACATCCCCTGCCGCAAGGTCTCCGAGCACCTCCTCTATCTCTGGGGTGTGCCTGTGCTCACCTACCTTGTACGCCTTGAACCCCTCGGAAACCTCGACGAACGACGTGCCTACGGACGGCGTCCTTCCGGCCCCCGACACACCGCTCTTCGAGTCTATTATTATCGATCCTGTGTCTATGAGGCCGTGCTTTACGAGCGGGGCGAGCGCAAGGAGCGCACCGGTGGGGTAACAGCCCGGGTTCGCAACGAGCCTTGAGTCCCTTATGGCGTCCCTGTAGAACTCGGGCAACCCGTAGACCGCCTCGCTCAGCAGTTCCTTGGAGGTATGCTCCTTGTACCACTTTTCGTATAGATCCGCGTCCCTGAGCCTGTAGTCGGCGCTCAGATCCACCACGCGTTTCCCGTCCCCGAGGAGCCTGGGGACCGCCTCCATGGAGGCCCCGTGCGGCAGGCAGCAGAAGACGAGGACCGCGTCGTCCACGGCCCCTCCGGCATGATCCGTAAAGCAGAGGCCGTCGTAAAAACCCCTTAAAGACGGGAAAACCCCTGTAACGGGCTTGCCCGTGTACTTCCTCGACGTCACTGCGACCACCTCGGCTTCGTCGTGGCGCGAGAGGATCTTCAAGAGCTCGAGACCGGTGTAGCCGCTGGCGCCGAGTATGGCGACCTTGAGCATGGTACATCCCTCCGCTTCGTACAGTTGTATTGAACCTCCGGCGGCAGACCGCTGATCAGCCTGCCTGCCGACAGCTGCTCGCTGCGCATCTTCAAAAGGAATCCGAAATAAAAAAAAGGGAAGGCCGTACGGCCTTCCCCATAGATGCAATCAGCAAGACGTGATCATCTCTTGGAGAACTGGAACCTGGCCCTTGCTCCCCGCTGGCCGTACTTTTTCCGCTCTTTCATCCTGGGGTCTCTCGTCAGGAACCCGGCCTTCTTGAGCACATCCCTGTATGCAGGGTTCATTTCTATGAGCGCCCTCGCGATCCCGTGCCTTATCGCGCCGGCCTGTCCGGTAGCCCCCCCGCCCCTTACATTCACGTTCACATTGAGGGTTCCGAGCGTTTTGGTGAGCTCGAGCGGACGCCTCAGGTCCGTCTTGAGCGTCTCCCTCGAAAAGTACTCGTCCACTGGCCGCTTGTTGACCGTTATGGCACCGGAGCCGCTCGCAATCCTTACCCTTGCGACCGATGTCTTACGTCTTCCAACGGCACTGAACACACCGTCCGTCATCTCTGAAAAGCCTCCTTGATTTATCCTCGTCAGTTGAGCGGCTCGGGCTGCTGTGCCTTGTGCGGATGTTCGCTGCCGGTGTATACCTTGAGCTTCTTGAACATGGCCCGGCCGAGCCTGCCCTTGGGCAGCATGCCCCACACGGCCTTTTTCAAGGCCTCCTCCGGCCTTGTTTCGAGCAGTTTGCGCAGGGTCGTGGCCTTGATGCCGCCCGGATAACCGCTGTGCCTGTAATATACCTTGTCATCGAGCTTTCTGCCGGTAACAGCTATCTTCTCCGCGTTTACGACGACTACGAAGTCCCCGGTATCGATGCTCGGTGTGTAGACGGGCTTGTGCTTGCCCCTGAGTACCGATGCAATGCGCACCGCGAGCCTGCCCAGGGTCTTGTCCTGGGCATCGACCAGGTACCACTTTCTGCTGTCCAGATCGCTCTTTGTAGGATGATATGTCTTCATCGTAAAAACACCTGCTCCTTGAGGGTGAATTGGAATATTTAAATGTAGAAGATTTCTTGTGTCTTGTCAAGAACTAATTGCGGGCCGGTGTTTCACGGTATGTGCGGGATATCGCGGCGACCCTGATCTCGGACCTTCAGACCTCTTCAAGCCTGTATCTGAGCGTGCCGATGCCCATCCGCTCGGCGTATCTGAGCTGAACCATCCAGTCTATCGACGGGTGCACCCCCCTGAAC
>WGEY01000056.1 GCA_015492495.1 Deltaproteobacteria bacterium
TAACTCCTTGACTATCTGTGCAGCTTGTGAGAAGTTCTCTATCGTGGCTCTCTGGGCCATAGGGGTACCTCCTTATAGTTGGTATAGTTGGACCGCTATAAATGGTACCCCTTCCTCTTTACTGACACAAGATAAGATACATTACCAAAGAGGGGTTTCCTTTGACAAAGACGCGATATTTATTTTAAAATGGTTTATTAACTTAACCATGGACAAGGGGCCGGGCTAGGCCCTTCCGGACGATGGCTGAACGTGAAAGAATAAGGAATTTTTCGATCATAGCCCACATAGACCACGGCAAGTCCACCCTCTCGGACAGGCTGCTCGAGTACACCGGCGCCATATCCGACAGGGAGAAGAAGGACCAGTTCATGGACAAGATGGACCTCGAGAGGGAGAGGGGTGTGACCATAAAGGCGCAGACCGCGAGGCTCAACTACAGGGCCAGTGACGGCAGGGACTATACGCTCAACCTCATAGACACCCCGGGGCACGTGGACTTCAGCTACGAGGTGAGCCGAAGCCTCTCGGCCTGCGAGGGGGCGATACTCGTCGTGGACGCCTCCCAGGGGGTGGAGGCGCAGACGCTGGCGCACCTCTACACGGCCGTTGACCTGGGACTCGAGATCTTTCCGGTCCTGAACAAGATCGACCTGCCGCAGGCCGAGCCGGAGAGGGTCAAGACGGAGATAGAAGAAGTACTCGGGCTCGATGCGAGGGACGCGGTCCTGGCCAGCGCAAAGGAGGGCATAGGCATAAAGGACATACTTGAGTCCATAGTCCACCTCATACCCCCGCCGGAGGGTGACCCCGCCTCGCCCCTCAAGGCGCTTGTATTCGACAGCTGGTACGACCTCTACCGCGGCGTGGTCGTACAGATAAGGGTCTTTGAGGGCAGGATAAGGAAGGGGATGATGATAAGGTTCTTTGCGACCGGAAAGACCTATGAGGTCGAGACCGTGGGTGTCTTCGCCCCCCATCCGGTCGAGGTCGACGAGCTGGGCGTGGGAGAGGTGGGGTTCGTGACAGCCGGAATAAAGGAGGTCCGGGACACCAACGTGGGAGACACCATAACCGGCGCGGACGACCCCGCCCGGGAGCCGCTCTCGGGCTACAAGGACGTAAAGCCCATGGTCTTTAGCGGCCTGTATCCCGTGGACTCGTCCCAGTACGAGAACCTCAAGGAGGCTATGGTCAAACTCAGGCTCAACGACTCCGCGTTCAGCTACGAACCCGAGACATCGCTCGCCCTCGGCTTCGGCTTCCGCTGCGGCTTCCTGGGGCTATTCCATATGGAGATAGTACAGGAGAGGCTCGAAAGGGAGTACGGGCTCGAACTCATAACCACGGCGCCCACCGTCATATACAGGGTGAAGAAGACAGACGGCGAGGTCGTGGAGGTCGGAAATCCCTCCGACCTGCCGCCGGTACAGCATATAGAGAGGATAGAGGAGCCTTACATACTCGCCTCCATACACGTCCCGACGGAGTTCCTCGGTCCGGTCCTGGGGCTCTGCGAGGGCCGCAGGGGCAGACAGAGGGAACTCAGGTACCTGAGCCCCTCGAGGGTGCTCATCGAGTATGAACTGCCCCTGAACGAGGTCGTTCTGGACTTCTACGACAAGCTCAAGACCCTCACGAAGGGGTTTGCCTCCATGGACTACGAGTACCTCGACTACAAGCCGGGTGACCTCGTGAAGCTAGACATACTCATAAACGGCCAGGGAGTGGATGCGCTTTCGGTCATCGTTCCGAGGGAAAAGGCGTACCAGAGGGGCAGGGAAATAGTCGAGAAGATGAAGGAGATCATCCCCCGGCAGATGTTCGAGGTGGCGATACAGGCCGCCATAGGGTCGAGGGTGATCGCGAGAGAGAGCGTGAAGGCGCTCAGGAAGAACGTCACGGCCAAGTGCTACGGCGGCGATATAACGAGAAAGCGGAAACTCCTCGAGAGGCAGAAGGAGGGCAAGAAGCGGATGAAGCAGGTGGGCAAGGTGGAACTTCCACAAGAAGCGTTCCTGACCGTGCTGAAGGTGGGCTGACTTCTGGGTTCGTAGAGCTCCCGCTGGATTATAAAACCCAAGGTGGACTGATCAGATGGCGAAGGCGAAAAAAGACCCTGCGGGCTCTGTGGTCAAGGCCCGGAAGGCGGTCACGGAGCAGGATTCAAAGGAGAGGCGCAAAAAGAAGGTAGTACGAGAGACCGCTGAAGCGATAGTCATAGCGCTCGTGCTGGCGCTCGTCATAAGGACCTTCGGCATACAGGCGTTCAAGATACCGTCGAGCTCCATGGAGGATACGCTACTTGTGGGCGACCACATACTTGTATCGAAGTTCTCCTACGGGATCCAGGTGCCGCACCCGGCGATGATAAAGGTCTTCGGCCTGAGCGTTCCGTTCTTCGAGACCAGGCTCAAGCCTGTCTGGGGGGAGATAGAGAGGGGAGATGTCATAGTCTTCCGCTTTCCCGGTGACAGGACCAAGGACTACATAAAGCGGGTCGTGGCGCTTCCCGGCGAGACGATCGAGGTGAGGAACAAGCGTATATACATAAACGGCAAGCCGTGGGACGATCCTTACGGCGTATACAAGGGAAGCCTCGGAGGAGGCGACCGCGCCGACAACTTCGGCCCCTATACCGTTCCCGAGGGGCATGTATTCGTAATGGGAGACAACAGGGACCGCAGCTTTGACAGCCGTTTCTGGGGACCGGTGGATATCTCCGAGATAAAGGGCAGGGCCTTCATAATCTACTTCTCGTGGGACCATGAAAAGAGACGCATAAGGTTTTCGAGGTTCGCGGAACTGATACAATGAAGCTGCTATGGTTTTTGTTGAAGGCCCGTTGGTTTGATGTTATAAGGCACATTGCGGCGGCCTCTGGGATGCGGCGCCGGCGCTGTGCATCTTCAAGGTGAGGTCGCATGGAAGGTGCGGGGATAAAGGGTCATGTAGAACGCTTTCTGAGGTACCTCGAGGTGGAGAAGGGTGCCTCCGTGCACACAAGGCTTGCCTATTCCAGGGACCTTGCACAGTTCGCCCTCTTTCTCCGGTCCACGGGCAGGGCCTTGAAAGGCGGTGACGTGGCTCCCGAGGAGGTCACGGAGCAGGATGTGACGGCCTATGTCTCTGCCCTTCACGGCCGCTGCACGAAGAGCTCGGTGGCGAGAAAGCTTTCCTCGATAAAGAGTTTTTTTAGGTACCTCGTACGCAAGGAGATCGTCGACAGGAACCCCGCGGATCTTGTGCCGTCGCCCAAGGTCGAAAGGCGCCTGCCCACCGTGCTTACCGTGGACGAGGCCGCAACCTTGGTGGAGGCGCCGCAGATGGCTGGTAAGTCCGGAAGGTCCGGGCTCGATGCGGTACGGACCGTCCTGAGGGACAGGGCCCTGCTCGAGCTCCTCTACTCATCGGGCATGAGGATAAGCGAGCTCGTCGGATTGAATATTTCGGATGTGGATATCGACGGCGGAACGGTCAGGGTCAGGGGCAAGAGGGGCAAGGAGAGGATCTGCCTTGTCGGAAGCCACGCCGCGGCTGCCCTGAGGGATTACATGGACCTCGAAAGAAGCGGGGCCGGTAGGGACGAGCCGGTGTTCACCGGCAGGACGGGGGCGCGCATGACACAGAGGACCGTACAGAGGATCGTAAAGAAGTACACCCGCTCAAGCGGCATTGCAAAGGACCCGACGCCGCATTCGCTCAGGCACAGCTTCGCGACCCATCTGCTTGACAGGGGGGTGGACCTTCGGACCATACAGGAGTTGCTCGGACACTCGAACCTCTCGACCACGCAGCGTTATACGAGCGTTTCCATGGAAAGGTTGATGGACGTATACGACAGGGCGCATCCCCGGGCGGATTTGGCGAAGCGGAGCCGGTGAAGACCACGGAAGGCCTGCGAAGGTAATCGTGCGGCATTGCCCGGAGCGTGGCGACGGGCTTTAAGGACCGTGGGGATCTTCAGCCTTTTGATCAAATAATCTACTGCAAGAAGGTGGACCAATGGACAACAGGTTTCACGGCACGACCATCGTGGCGATAAGGAGGGGGGGGAGTGTGGCCATAGCCGGGGACGGACAGGTAACGCTCGGTCAGACCGTTATAAAGCACACGGCGGTAAAGATAAGGAGGATGAAGGGGGGCGAGGTCCTGGCCGGCTTTGCCGGCTCCACGGCCGATGCACTCACTCTCTTCGACAAGTTCGAGGCAAAGCTCGAACAGTTCAGGGGCAATATAACCAGGGCCGTCGTGGAGCTTGCAAAGGACTGGAGGACGGATAAGATCCTGAGGAGACTCGAAGCGCTCCTTATAGCGGTGGACAGGGAGCACAGCTTCATCATTTCTGGCAACGGCGATGTCATAGAGCCGGAGGAGGGTATTGCGGCCATAGGCTCGGGCGGTCCCTTTGCCGCAGCGGCCGCGAAGGTCCTCATGAGGCATACGGACTTGAGCGCAAAGGAGACGGCGGTTGAGGCGCTGAAGGTCGCCTCCGAGATATGCGTCTATACGAACGACAGGATAAGCGTCGAAGAACTTTGACTGTAGCCTGCCGCGGCAGGCATCGAACATGCATCGCGAGCGCCTGTCTGCCGTGACTACGGCACAGGCAGGCATTCCCCGAAGCCCGCTTCGGGGTTGGCGAGCGAAGTGTAATCGTATAATTCCTTACATGAGAAGATTCCCTGAGCCCACTGCAGGGAGCTTCAAAACTCGTGTACTCCGGGAGGCTTGGATAGATGAAGAGTTTTACACCCAGGGAGATAGTCTCAGAGCTCGATAAGTACATAATAGGGCAGAGGCAGGCCAAGAGGGCCGTGGCGATCGCCCTGAGAAACAGGTGGCGCCGCAAGCAGGTGAGGGCCGAGCTCCGCGACGAGATAGCGCCCAAGAACATCATAATGATAGGGCCCACCGGGGTGGGCAAGACCGAGATATCCCGCA
>WGEY01000057.1 GCA_015492495.1 Deltaproteobacteria bacterium
ACAAGACCCATGGGGGTCTTCAGCGACAGAACGAGCATCGAAAGAATACTATACGCAGTCTTTACCTATGAAAACAAAAAACAACGAACCGCTGCCCCTTTCCTTATGACACAAAATATTTGACGTTACCAGAGACTGTTCGTGTTCGTGATCCGGCCGGAGCCGTTTGCGGAAGTAAGTACCGGAACGCAAAATACTGCTGAAGTGTTTTTACAGAACGGGATCGATTCGCCCTCGACATCCGGTCGGGGGCCGTTTGCAGTCTGCGGAGATCCTGTAGGCGCAAGTCGCGGCGGAAGCATTTTCTGTACCGAATGGAATCAAACCGTCCTTGACGGCTTCCGGGGGACGTTTTAGTCCGGTAGATATCCTTGGGACAGTAGGTGTACACTAAAACGTTCTTGTATCAGGCGGAATCAAACCGTCTTTGACGGCGGAAGGGATGGAGTGTGGATGGGGTGTGTAAGGATTGAGGTGGACCATCTTGTTTAGCCCTTACGTGCCCTGACCGGCCTATCCCGCAGCAACCTTCTCTTGTAAGCCTTCGAACTCCTTGCGGCAATAAGGGCAGTACCTCCAGTCCGTCTCCCTCTGTTTGCCGCACGACGGGCACCTGTCTACTATGGCGTATCCGCAGTAGGGGCAGGTGATGAAGTCGGAGCGCACGGAGTTGTTGCACCTGCTGCAGATGAGGACGTCCTGCTCGCCCTTTACATAGAGGACCCTTACGAGCTCGTCCATGGAAGTAATACCCTCCTTGACCTTGGCTATGCCGTCTTCGGCCATGAGCCGCATCCCGCCTTCGCGGGCCGCGTTGAGGATCGCATCCTCCGTAGCACCGCCCGATATGAGCTCCTTTACGGCCTGGTTGCACACGAGCACCTCGAAAATGCCAACACGCCCCTTGTATCCGGTCTTGTCGCAGGCATCGCACCCAACCGCCCTGAAGAAGGCGGCCTTCTTCAGGTCCACATCATTGAGCCCTATCTTCATTATCTCTTCACGGGAAGGTGAGTACGGTTCCTTGCACTGGTTGCAGAGCCTTCTGACCAGCCTCTGGGCGACTATGCCGTTGAGAGACGATGCTATCAGGTAGGGCTGGATGTCGAGGTTTACAAGGCGTGTCACCGAGGAGACGGCTGTATTTGTGTGCAGGGTGGAGAGCACGAGGTGCCCGGTAAGGGAGGCCTGGAAGGCTATGTTCGCCGTCTCCGCATCCCTCATCTCCCCGACCATTATCACGTCAGGATCCTGCCTCAGAACGGACCTCAGGCCGTAGGCAAAGGTGAGCCCGGTCTTTTCGTTTATGGCCACTTGGTTCACCCCGGCAAGCTCGTACTCTATGGGGTCTTCGAGGGTTATGATGTTTATGACGTCGGTCTTTATGTGGTTTATCATGGCGTAGAGTGTGGATGATTTGCCGCTCCCCGTCGGGCCGGTTACGAGCACCGTGCCCTGGGGACGCTCTATGATGTTCACGATCCTCCTGTAATCGCCCTGCATGAGCCCCAGCTCATCGAGTTTGAATACGGCGGTCGACGCATCCAGTATCCTCATCACGATATCCTCACCGTACTGGATTGGCAGGGTAGATATCCTAATGTCGATCTCCCTGCCCTCGACCCTTATCTTTATCCTGCCGTCCTGCGGGATCCTCTTTTCGGCTATATCCATCCTGGCCATGATCTTTATCCTCGATGTTATGGCCCCCTGAACCCACTTGGGGAGCTGTAAGGATTCCCTCAACAAACCGTCAATCCTTTCCCTGACCAGCACACGTTTCTCCTGCGGCTCGATGTGGATGTCGCTTGCCCTGTTTTTGACCGCGTTGAAGATTATGCTGTTCACCATGCGGATTATGGGAGGCGCCTTGCCCTTCCTTACTATCTCCTCGACGTTCTCGGGCCCCTCGTCCTTTTCGGGCACGACCTCCACGAAGCCGTCGGTCATCCTGTCTATGACCTCGTGGAGTGTGTCCGAGAGGTGATAATACCTCTCTATGGCGTATTGTATCTCTGTGGGGGTGGTTATGGTCGGCCTTACGTTCTTGCCGGTTGCAAACCTCACGTCGCTCAGCGCCTCGAAGTTCAGGGGATCGGCCATCGCTATGGTGAAGACCTTCCGGTCCGTGCTGATGGGCAGTATGAGATGCCTTTGTGCGAGCTTCTCCGGTATCATCTCGATGGCCTCGGGCTCTATCACGGCGGTACTCAGGTCTATGTAGGGTATTCCCAGCTGCATGGACAGGGTCTTGGCGATGTCCGCTTCGGTCAGAAGGCCAGACTCGACGAGGACCTCGCCGAGTTTTTTCCCTGTCTTCTTCTGTTCGGCGAGGCCCTTTTCGAGTTGTTCCTTTGTGATGAGACCGGACTCCACGAGGATCTCACCGAGCTTCTTGGCGGTATGTTTGTATTGTTGTTCCATAGTGTATACCCGGTTAGGTTTGAAGCCAGCCGGGAAGCCACCGGAGACTCCGGGCTTATGCGATCATCCTTCTTATGCCCCATGCATCTTCACAGGAACAGATGGTGGGACGCGTGTTTCAGTACGCATGGGAGTCCTGATGAGTCATAATACGGAGGTGAATACGGCAGGATGTGAGTTCAGGTTGAAGTGATGTTAGTTCATAGGTAAACTCTGCTCAATTCGTCATTGCGACGAAGAAAGTCTAACAGAGGCTACGCGGCGGAGCAATCTCTAAGTGCTTGATTTTGCTAAAGACGAAATCACTTCACCGCGCAATGACGATACAGGCAATAAATCAGACCCCTTACAAATTATACATCAAATTTCTGTAAAGTCGATCTCATCGCGGTCCCGTCCGGACCATTGATGTGCCTACGGGTGGGTGTCTTTTATCGGGCTGGCGTGTATCCGGCCACGGTGCCCCCTTCGGCCAGCGCCATAAACGCACTGTACGCGGCTTCGCTTTCAAAGTAGTAGACCCTGCCGGAGGCATCGGCATAGATGACGGCGCAGGACTTGTCCACTGCCCTGTCCGTCAACGGGTCCTTTGCAAAGCGGGTGGAAGGGTTCAGGCGCATATTCAGCGCATGTGCCCGCCCGATACGTAATACACCCTGCCATGGAGCATGCATTCTTCCTGCGCTACCCCTTTGTAACGGTTGGTCGCCATATCCACTTCATCTGCCTTGACCCTCCTGAGCCACCCTTCGTTCGCTACGGACGGTCGCGGTATCTGCTTAGTCAGTACCGCCGGAGTGGAGTGTCTTCTGCCTCAGTGAAGCGGGGTGGTTCTGTCTTATCCCCTCAAGGAGTTGCAATGCGCGCAGGTCTGTGTCCGCCGCCTGGCCCGCGCTTGTCCCGGCGGGGAGGCATGCCACGGCAACGAATACCATGACGGCCGAAACCAGAAGAGTCTTTTAAGATATTCTTTCCCCTCATCTCCTCTTCCTATCTCCCTGGTCATGCGTTTTCGCCTTGCCGGACCGTGACGGTGCCCGGTGGTTTCAGCACTTGAGAGAGTACTCGGCGAGTATCTTGGCCTGTTTCCTTAGCCCCTTGTCGACGGCTGAAGGCATGAGTTTGTTCATGAGGACGAACAGCCTCTCTGGCATGCCTATGAACACCTCGTTGGCCTCCTTTTCCACCGACCTTGCGACTATCGCGCCAACCTTCTCGGGGTCGTCGAGGTTCATGCCCATCTTCTTGGCCATCTCGAAGAAGGTCGCCGACTGGGACGTCCTCGTGCCCCTGGGAGCTATGTATGTTACGCCTACGCCTGTTCCGTCAAGCTCCCTTCGGAGGCCCTCTGAAAAGCCCTTTATCGCGCTCTTGCTCGCCGAGTATATGCTGAAGTACGGAAAGGAGAGGCTTCCGAAGACCGAGCCGATGTTTACGATCCTGCCGCTCGAGCGCTCGATCATGCGGGGCAGCACGGCCTGCGTGAGCCTTATCACGGCGAAGACATTGACCATGAGGGTGTTCAGTATGTCTTCCTCTGTGTGCTCCAGGACAGACTTGAAGACCATTATGCCGGCGTTGTTTACCAGCACGTCGACCGGACCGAGCGCACTTTCGGTCTCGTTTATTATCCTGGTCCTGCCTTCGGCTGTGGTTATGTCGGCGCTTATGGTCTTCACCTTGACCCCCTCGGCCCGGCATGATGAGGCCACGCCGGCGAGCCTTTCCGTGTTTCTGTCGACCAGCGCGAGGTTCGCCCCCTTTCGGGCGAAGGCGAGCGCTATCTGGCTGCCGATCCCCCCGCCTGCGCCTGTTATGACCACCTGTTTATCCTTGAGTACCATTGCCTTTTAACACCTCCTTTTTGAACTCCTCGAGCATGAGCTGCCTCTGCTTGGCGGTTACCATAGTGGACCAGTAGCACCCCTGGCATCTTTTCGCATCCTCCCACCAGTCTTCCACGAATCCACGGTATGTATCTTCGTCCTTCAGGTCGAAGACGGTATATCTCTTTGCGACCTCACCCCTCATGTTTATGCAGGTCATGAGCGAGCCGTCCGCGTCCACGATGAGCCGGGACGGTGATGTCGGCTCTGTCTCCGAGTAGCACTTCCAGCTCAAGTCCGGCCCGTAGGTCGGAAGCCCCTCGAGGTAAGATTCAGTGGGCAGCAGCAGGGCACCGTTTCGCTTGAGCTCCACGAGCCTTTTGGCGATATCTTCTAGCCTCTCACGGTGTTCATTGGTGAGCCGGTAGGCGTTGTCCGCCTCCTCGACACTCTCCCACTTGTCGCCCCTGCCCCATATGACCGGGCATACGTTGACCCATATGCCGTTGTCGCTCAGGTATCTCGTCACCTCCACCACGCTCGAGAGGTTCCTTGCGGAGATGACTATGTTCCCGCACAGGTAGGGGACCTTTCCCTTGAGCCTTTCCAGCATCCTCATTCCGGCGCTGGACTTCCTTATGTCATGCAGCCTCTTGTCCGCACCGTCCATGACATCGATACTTGCCACATATGCCTTCAGCCCCGCATCGACCATCTCCTTCAGCTTTTCGTCGTTGAAGAGGGAGTTCGATACGATCGAATGTGCAAGCGTCGTATTGTTGTTGATGTGTGATATCAGCCTGCCGAGCCCCTTGAGCACCGTGGGCTCTCCGCCGGCTATGTTTACGAACCTAACTCCCAGCCCTTCGAGTATGTCCATCACCTCGATCCACTGCTCCATCGTGAGCTCCAGGGGGAGCTCCGTCTTTATGATCTTGCAGTACTGGCATTTGAGGTTGCACTTGCGCGTAAGGTATACCGAGCTCTCGAGTATCTTGGCCCCGAGGAGGGCGTCCGGTGTTACCTTGAACTCCTCCCAGATCATGTCCGGGGTGTACGAGCCGTTTGTTGTCTTTTCGTTTTTCATGTCCCTCACTTCCTGTATTTTGCGAGGATCCGTTCCTTGAGGGCCTCTGCCTCCTTCTTGTCCCTCAGGTCCTCGACGACCTTGGATTCGTCCACATCCGCCTCGAGCACGTGGTCGACCTCGTTGAGCGCCTCCTCGTACATGCCCTCGCTGAAGAGCGTTTCTGCATAGAAGAGGTGGTTGGTGAGGTTTTCAGGCCCTGCCTCGACGGCCTTCCTCAGATACTTCAGTGACTCCTTCTTGTCGGGCCACGAGAGCACGAACGGTATGTAAGGGGCCTTGAAGTGGAGCCTTCCGAGGGTCCTGTATCCGCCGCCCTCTGCAAAGTACGGATCGATCCCGATCGTCTTCTCCGCATAGAGCTTCACCTTGTCGGCTACACCCTTTCTCGCCGAGGCGAATATGCCGTTGACCTCACCCCATCTTCCCCAGCATCCGCCCATCTGGTAGTTAAGTGCCACGCTGTTCGGATACCTTGAAATCACCTCGTTTCCCGTATCTATGGCCCTCTGAAGGACCCTTTTTTGTTTGTCCCTGTCCTTCTCCGCATACGTCGCATAGAAGTAGGATGCCTGGAGTATCTTCGCCGCCAGTTCCGGAGACCTGTCGCCGAGCTCGTAGGCCTTGTAGTAAGCATCGAGGGCCTTCTCGATGGGACCGGTCGGCGCCCAGTCGCCGTTGTGGCCTTCGGCCCTCCTGGCATAGTGGTCGTCGCCTTCGGCGATGTAGTCCTCGACGGAGTTTGCGCTGTAGGAATCAACAGCGGCGAGGGGTATCAAAAGGAGCGCTATGATAAGCGGCAGGGCTATGAGCCTCAAGGCCCTGGTCACTCCATGGATATTCTCTACCTTAGTTGATGACATATTCATCTTCCTCCTTTTTCTTCTTGGTGTGGTTCTCATACAATCCATTAAGCCTGTCCCGGTATGCCGCGAGGATCCTGTCCCTTCTGGGCCTTCCGTCGGGCGTCATTAACCCGTTTTCAGGGCTGAAGGCCTCCCGGGCGAGTACGAACGCCTTAATAGCGGCGTACCCCGGAAGGTTGGAGGTGGCGCTGGCGACTTCTTCGGATACGGCCTCTGTGATCCTGGGATGGTCCAGGAGCCTTTCACGGTCCGCTCCTGCCGGAACCCCTCCGGCCACCTCCCTGAGCCACCCATAATCGGGCACTATTACGGCCGTAAGGAACGGCCTTCCATCGCCGTATACCACCGCCTGCCTTACGGCCCGGCTCGATACCAGTTCCTCCTCGATCCACTCGGGCGATATGTTCCTTCCGTACGCCGTTGCGAAAACCGAATCCTTTCTTCCTGTTACATAGAGGTATCCTTCTTCGTCCATGTATCCCACGTCCCCGGTCTTCCATGCGCAGATCTTTTTGTTGCCCTCTTCGTTGAGGTACCCGCTCATGAGCGCATCGCCCGAGACGATGATCTCTCCGTCCTGGGCCACGGTGACGTGGACGTGCCTTAGCGGAAGCCCCGAGCTCCGTGGATGGTTGTTGTCCGGCGAATTCAGCGAGACGGCGGTTACGCATTCGGAGAGTCCGTAGCCCTGGTAGAGCGGTATGCCGAGAAAGTAAGCCCTTTCGATGAGGGTGCTTCCAAGCGGTGCCCCTCCGCAGGCAACGAAGCGCAGGGTCTCAGGGAGCCCGCCGTTTTTTTCCGCGGCCCCGACAATGCCTTCGAGCAGAGCAGGGACCAGGTTGAGGGTCGTCGGCCTGACCTTGAAGAGTGTTTTAACGGATTGGGCTGTGTCAGAGGCCGGCGAACGGGTATCACCAGCCTCGGGGTATACGACCGTCGCCCCGGCGGCAAGCGGGACATAGAGCCCGCCGATGGCCTCAACGAGGGTGCTCAGGGGAAGGAGAGAGAGGTGCACATCGTCCGAAGCGGCCCTGGTGCGCTCCCTGAGGCTCTCTGTTACGGTCTCAATCGCCCGGAGTGTGACCATCACACCCTTGGGGTTGCCGGTGGTGCCGGAGGTGTAGATGATCTTTGCGATACCCGAAGGCATGGTCTGCGGACCTATGTCCCGCTCTCGTTCGGTTGCTTCGACAGGTCGCTCGAAGGCCGGATCGGCCTCTATGATTCTAACGCGGTGCAGCCCCGGAAAGTTGATGCCTGGTTCAACCACGACGCAATCGAGGTTCGCATCCCGTACTATGTGTCCGGCCTGCTCCTCCGAAAAAAAGAGCGGAATGGGCACGACCGTAGCCCCCTTGAGCGTGAGCGCCATATCGTAGACCGCCCAGAGCGGCCTGTTGGATATGAGAATACCAACCCTTTTGTCACGCAGTGCCGGTAGCCTCCGGGCGCAACTCGCGACCGAGCCCCTCAGCTCGCTGTAGGTGAGCGCTCCGGCCCCGTCGACCGACAGGGCCGTTTTTCCTGGGGATCTTTCTGCCCATCGGACTATCTTTTTCCACAACTCCATGGTTAAAAGCCTGCGGCGGCCCTGCAGGTGTCTTCGAGGAGAAGCCCCCTGAGCAGCATCCGGCACATAAGGTCGACCATCTCACCGGGCAGGCCGCAGCCCGTATTCTGAAGGACCTTCTCCACCTGCCACATGCACTCCTCCACGTCCACGAATATGACCTCGGGTGATGCCTCGTAGTAGCTGCCCCATTCGGCGCTGTTAGCCACCCTGCCGGGGTCGGCTTCAACAATCCTTGTAAAGGGCACCTCGAGGCGTTCCAGGGTGTTCCTCAGCGTCCTTACGGCTGTAAAGGCGAAGAACCTCTTTTTTCTGCCGAGGAGAAGCCCTGTGAGCGCCGACATCGCCAGCCTGCAGAGCCCCCTTGAACGGACCGCGAGCGTGCCTATCTCGACCACATCCTTCCTGTCCACCGGCATGCCGGTCATGCGGGAGATCTCCTCTTCGGCGGGCGAGTCGAGGTACTGCTCGAGGAAGAGCTCCCCGGACTCAGGGGTGTTTATTCCCACGCAGCTTATGATACCCTTTGTAACGGACACTATTGTAAGGAGCTCGTTTGAGAAGGTCTTGAGGTCTGCGCCGTAAGCCCTTCTGTAGACCCTGCAAGCGAACTCTTCCACGTCCCTTCTCAATCCATGGGCCTTGTCCACCAGTACCAGATCAAGGTCCCCGGGTGGGCCGAAACGCCCCCTTTTGTTGTCATGGTTCATGCGATGGTCCTCCTCGGCATTAAAGGCATGGTTGCCTGATAAACTGTAACTAATGCAAATGCAAGGATTGTGCCACACTGTGTATATAACTTGGCGGATGGTATGAATCCTAAGGATAACAAGAGGTTAGCACACCGACGGGCGTGGTTGTCTCGGGTGTCGGGCCGGATCTTGCCGGCGGGGGATACAGAAATCTGAATGTTCGTAAAAATTTTTGTATGGATGGTACGTCGGGATGGTCGAAGAGGCCGGCCTCCTACTGCAGGCCGTACTTGCCGAGCTTGTACTGTAGGCTTGCCGGGCTTATGCCGAGGATCCTGGCGGCCCTTGCCTGCACCCCGCCGGCCCTTTTCAGTGCTTCGCGGATGAGCTCCCTTTCGTAGTCCTCGACGATCTGCGGAAGGGGCTTTGAGAAGTCCACGGGCAACTTTGCTGCGGCTGAAGGCCCCTTTGCCCTGAGCTCGGCCGGCAGGTCGTCGATAGAGATCTCACCTGTGTTGCAGACAACCACCGCCCTCTCTATAACGTTCTTCAGTTCGCGCACATTGCCAGGCCAGCGGTACCTCTTCAGGCACTCTTCGACCTCAGGGGAGAAGGCCCTTATCTGCTTGCCGATCTCGGCCGTAAAGACATGGAGGAAGTGTTCGGCAAGCGGCAGTATGTCGTCTTCCCTCTCCCTCAGCGGCGGGATGTCTATTACGAAGACGTTCAACCTGTAGAAGAGATCCTCCCTGAAGGCCCCGGTCTCGACCAGCCTCCTGAGGTTCTGGTTGCTCGCCGCGATTATCCTCACGTCCACCTTTATAGGTGTGGTGCCCCCCAGCCTCTCGAAGGTCTGTTCCTGAAGGACCCTGAGCAGCCTTATCTGGAGCGCCTCGGATGTGTTTGATATTTCGTCGAGAAAGAGCGTTCCATTGTCGGCCAGCTCGAAGCGTCCCTTTTTTCTCGATACCGCCCCGGTGAAGGCCCCCTTTTCGTGGCCGAAGAGCTCGCTTTCGAGGAGTGTCTCCGTAAGCGCGCCGCAGTTTACAGCAACAAAGGACCTTTTGCTGCGCGGGCTCTTGCGGTGGATGAACCTGGCTACAAGCTCCTTGCCGGTGCCGCTTTCACCCTGTACGAGGACCGTGGTCCTCGTGGGTGCGACCTGCTCGGCGAGGGAGGCTACCTTTTTCATAGGTCCGCTTGCGCATACGAACTCCTCGAAGCCGAGGCGGTGGGAGAGCTCCTGGGAAAGAAGGCTCTTTTCCGTAACGAGCTCGCTCATCTCTATCGCCCTCTTCACAACGAGCTTCAGCTCCTCGTTATGGAAGGGCTTGAGTATGTAGTGGTAGGCCCCTTCCCTCATCGCCTCCACCGCGGTCTCGATGGTGCCGAAGGCGGTCATGATTATGACCTGCAGGTCCGGTCTTCTCTGTTTTACGAGCTTGAGAAGCTCTATGCCGGAAAGCCCGGGCATCTTGAGGTCGGTTATCACGAGCTGGGGCTGCTCCTCCTCGACCATCTTTACGGCCTGGCGGGGGTCCTGGCAGGTGATGACGTTGTAGCCCTCGTCCGAAAGAAGTGTGTCCAGGACCAGGAGGTAGTTCTTCTCGTCGTCCACTATGAGTATGGTCTTCATGCCTTTACCTTTCCTTCGGAACCGCCCGTCCCTTCAGCATCTGCGGCTTGGTCCGCGTGTCTGCCGGAACGCAGGTCGTTCATGGGCAGGTATATCCTGAAGACCGTGCCGCTGGGACGGGCCTCCTCGATCTTCACCCAGCCGCCTAGCGCCTCGACTATGCGGTGGGCTATGGTAAGGCCCAGTCCGGTGCCCTTCTCCTTTGTGGTGAAGAAGGGGTTGAATATCCTGTCCCTCAGCTCCGGCGATATTCCCACACCGGTATCAGATACCGCAACGACCACGACATCGCTTCTTTTCGAAGGCTCCATGGGTGAGTACTCCACCGCCTTAGCCGTGGTTATGGCGAGCCTTCCTCCCCCTGGCATGGCCTGTGCGGCGTTTATGATTATATTTACAAGCACCTGCTGGAACTGGTTCCCGTCAGTATATATCGAGGGCAGCGCCGGGTCGAGCCTTTTTTCGACGGTTATGCCTTCCTTTGTTATTTGAGGTTCGAGCAAGGTGAGCACCTTGTCGACGGCGTCGTTGAGGTTGCACGGCTCCATCTGGGGCGGACCGGGTCTTGCGAACTTGAGGAAGGCCTCGAGCAGTTTTTCGAGCCTGCCCGCCTCTTCTGATATGGCGGAGGCGAGCCTTCCGGCGGCTTCGTTTGCGTCGAGCTTTTTCGTGAGTATCTCGGCCGAGCTCTTTATCACCCCGAGCGGGTTTTTCAGCTCGTGGGCCATGCCGGCCGAGAGCTCACCGAGCGCCGAGAGCCTGTCGGCCCTCCTCATGTCCTCCTCCATCTCGCGTATGCGCTGGATGTACCTCTTGACCTCCACGATCATGCGGTTGAAGGCCTCCGCGAGCCTGCCGACCTCGTCCGTGGTCGTGGCCTTGACGCTGAACGAGAAGTCCTTGGTATTGGCGATGTGTATGGCGGTCTCGGAGAGCTCCCTCAGGGGCCGGGCCGTTCTTCGGGCGAATGCCGTCACAAGCCCGAGTATGAAGATCACCCCGACCACTCCCGCCGCGATGCTGGCGCGTTCTATCTTCTTTATCGGGTAGAGGGCCTTCTCCTCTTCGACGGCTACGACCACGCTCCAGTCGAACCCCCTGAAGTCATAGTAACCCCTTGTGCGGGCGATGGCCGCTATGTGGCCCGCCACCTTGAGGCTCCCTTCCTCCTGCCCGCCCGCTGCGTCGAGCTTCATCTGCTCGAAGGGGCTTTTGTCGGGTGTGGCGGTTATGATGTTGCCGTGCCTGTCGAAGATCGCAACAAGGGTGGCATCCCTGCCGAGTGCTATCTTCTTGAGCCCCTCGACCTTGTAGTCGAGGAGCAGTGCGCCGATTATCTTCATTCCCAGGAATGGAGACCTCACCGGGACGGCGAAGGATATGACGGTGGAGCCGTCTATCTCGGACGTATGCGTATCGAGCTCCACTATCTCGCCTGAAAGGACCCTTCCGAGCCATTTGAGGCGGGGCGTCTTTCCCGTGGCAGCGGGGTCGTTGGAGGCAACGATCCGGCCATCGAGGTTCAGGGCGTATATGTCGCCCTCGAGGGAGTAGTCCTTTACGAGGGACTCGAAGACATCGCTTATCCTCTTGTCGACGTCATCGGTCAGTATGTCCTTCATGACCTCGAGATCAGCCCATGCGAGGGCATTCGACCTTAGGAGCGAGGTCCTGGCGTCTATAGCGTCCCTCACCAGACCGGTCTCGGTCCGGAGTCCCTTTACTATTTCGTTGTACAGGGCCTTTCTGGAGCTCTGGTAGAAGAAGATGCTCGCAAGTATGTACGGGACCATCGCCGCTGCCAGAAAGACCACGGTGGTCTTGAGTACCAGGTTCTCTTTTATCTTCTCAATTATCACTCATCCATCACTCTCTGGGTATGGTGAATATCACCTCTATGCCGGGCTCGAGGCTTGACCTGCTTATATACCCCACGGCCCCGTCCACCTCCCTCACAAACCTTTTTACGGCCTCTTCGGACTCAACCACCACGGGCGGGTGCACGCCGTTGAAGTGGCGTTCGTTCCAGTATTCAACGAGGGCGCCATGGCTCCTTTTCAGTATCCTTTTCGTGAACGCCGCCCTCAGCGGATGGTTCGCGGGCAGGTTCACCGGGACGATCCTCTGCCCGTCGCTCCACAGTATCTTTCTCTTGAGGTATATCCTTTCGAGTGTCTTGGCGGTCACCCGGTCCGCCGGAGGACGGGCCGTAATCACCACTATCTCGTCGTCTGTCCCTGCAATGGAGGGGACCGCGGTGAGGAATGCAAGTATTATGACGAGCAGCGCCTTTTTCATGATCTACAACAGGACGGAGAACGAGGCGAGAAAGCGGTCCGAGTCGTTGACGCCCTCTTCATCTTTCAACGTGAGGCTTCCGTTCCTGAACTGGTATTCGACCTTGAAGACCACCTGTGGCAGGGGCTTGTAGACGCCGGCAAGGCTCAACGCCTTGTGGTCTCCTCTCCTCTTCCTCGACCTGAAGTACTCATGTCTCAGAACGAGGTGAAGGGAGTTGCTTTGGTGGTAGACCGCCTGCAGGTAATATCCGTACTCCTTCGTCCAGCCGCCGTTGCCTATGTCCACGCGGCTGAAGGTGGCCTCTCCCCTTAGCTCGACAGGCGATGTCTTGTAGGTAAGCTCCGCCCCGGTGAGGTACACCTTGTCGTTCACCTCGAGTTCCGTGTAATAGGCGAAGGGAATGCCCACTTCTAACCCTGGCGAGGCGAACCACTTTATCCGTGCGGCGTACATAAGATGTGTCTTGCGGAAGCCGGTCCTTTCGTTGATGCTTTCGTTGTTCTGGACAACGAACGAGTAGGCGAACTCCTCGTCCCCGGCTGTCACGTCGCCGAAGAGTTGTACGCCTGTTGTGAACTCTGGAAAGGCCGCATATGTTACAACCGGCCTTGATGCGGTCCAGGTGAGAGGGTCGGCGTGTATTTCGTTCCATGTGCCGATCGGTGTGAGGAACTTTCCGATCCTTATGTTGAGTTTTTCCCTGTACAGGTGGTCAACATACAGCCGTTCTATCTGCCAGTTCTCCTGTGTCGACGGTTCGCCTTTTGTGGGCACCATGAAGAATCGGGCGTCTTCGAACTCGGAAAACAGGCTCCACCTCTCCGAGAGGTCCCCGAATATGAAGATGCTCAGGTCGTCGAACCTGAAGACACCGTCCCTGTCCGTGCGGTCCTCAAAGCTCGAACTCAAATAGCCGCCGAGACGGAAGTCCGTTCTGGCTATCCTCATCCCTTCGCCGAGCCTGTACTCCCAAGGCGTGGATGATATGTCGCCTTCTTCTGCATGTACAGGCTGTGCCAAGGCGGTGAGCACGAATAATGCCGATAGGAACAGGGCGGTCCTGAAGGTGGGCATGGCTTCCTCTCGCAAGAAATATTGTTTGTTAAATCAAATACTTAGTATAGCCGAGCGTATCGATGCGTGTCAACTCAAGTTTTCGGATGCCCATGGGGTGATGCACGGTGCTGTTAAAAAAGTGGGGTACGAAGCCCGTGGTATTTGTGGTAGAGTAATGCAAAAAACGGCGGGGGAGCGCACAGTGCCGGAGGTCGAGGGCGGTCATAAGGAGGGTAAGGGATAGGCTCGTGGGCAGGACCATCATGGGTGTGGCCATCCCGGACAGTACGCTTACGACACTTTCCAGGCTCAGCCCGGCGGTTGGCAAGAGCATAAAGGCGGTACCACGCAGGGGCAAATACCATACTGCTTGAGCTGAGCGGGGGGATCATCCTGGTGATTCATCTGAGGATGACCGGGGATCTTCTCGTCGCCAGTGGCGTTGATGAGCCGTCCCTTCATACAAGGCTGACCCTCCGCCTGGGAAGGGGAGGCGTGTTGTTGTTCACGGACCCTCGGCGGCTCGGTACGGTGCATCTTTCGAGAAACGCACGATTCCGCGGCATACCAGCGCTTAGACGCATGGGGCCGGAGCCCCTTTCGGATGAGTTTACGTACGAAGCGTTCACCGAATGGCTTGCCCCGCATCGGCCGTCCGGGGGGCGCCAGGTAGGGTACTGCCCTGTGTGCGGCTGTGGACTCGACATGGTGAGGATACAATGGAGGTACTCTTACTTCTGCCCCAGGTGCCAGAGGTGATCCTGTTCGTAGATCATCTGTAGAAGCTTCTGAAACCTCTATCGCCAAAGGGGCCTTCCCGGTTTGACAACCCCCATGCGATGCTGTATATAAAAGGGGTCGCAGATGACGGCGCGCTGTCCGCCGCCTGGGCTCTGGCAGGGGATACCGGGACTCCCGGTGTCTTGAAGCCCCCTCGAGCGGGTTCGGGGAATCTTCTCATGTTAAGGAATTATCTGGCTGAATTTCGCTCGCCAACCCCGAAGCGGGCTTAGGGGAATGTGCTTGCGATGCATGTTCAACCGGTTCGTTTTCACCTTCATGCTACCTAATTAAATGGCAGAAAAGGACTTCCGAGTAACAAAGTTCTTCAAGGGCGAGGTCATCTTCAGGGAAGGCACACCAGGCAACACCGCCTACATACTGAGGGACGGACGGGTCGAGATATCGATTCAGAGCCGCGGTGAAAAGACCGTTCTGGCGCTGATCGAACCCGTCAGTGTCTTCGGAGAGATGGCCATACTCCTTGAGGGCCACAGGAGGACCGCTACAGCAACGGCCGTGGAGTACGCAGAGGTCGTTGCGGTGGAGAGAGACGCCTTCCTGGACGCCCTGGACAGATCCCCCTCCATCATATCGAGTGTCATGTATGCCCTTGCCGAGAGGCTTCGCTCGACCACGGCCATGGTGGTCAGGGTTCCCGATCTCGTTACAGGGATATGCGAGATACTGCACCTCGTCTCATGCCACACCGGTGAGATAAGGTACGGGATCACGGTAAACACCATAGCAAAGTTTTTCCACGTGGGCGAGGAGCGGGTTGAGGAGGAGCTCAGGCTTCTTGAGGATATGAGGGTCCTCGAGCTGAAGATAAACCGGGACGGCGACAAGGTCATCGAGCTTTTACCCAAGGAGTTTTCCTTGCGCAGGATAGTGGAACTGTACCAGGCCGCCGGACGGAAGGCACCTAAAAAGCACTCTCAGCGGACGGACGATGGAACAGCGTGAACAGTGGGGCTCGAGGATAGGGCTCATACTGGCCATGGCCGGCAATGCCATAGGGCTGGGTAACTTTCTGCGTTTTCCCGTGCAGGCAGCACAGAACGGCGGCGGTGCGTTCATGATACCGTACTTCGTGTCGTTCATAGTGCTCGGCATACCGCTAATGTGGGTCGAGTGGGGTATCGGGCGTTACGGCGGCGTCAGGGGACACGGCACCGCCCCCGGCATCTTCGACGCGCTGTGGAAGAACAGGCTTGCAAAGTACGTAGGCATACTCGGCATATTCCTGCCGCTCGTAGTCCTCATATACTACACCTACATCTGCTCATGGACGCTGGCCTTCAGCCTCTCGTCGCTCCTTGACCTCTACCCCTCTCCCGAGACGGCCCTTGCGTCGGCCTCGCCCAAGGAATACCTCCTGCCTTACCAGAGCTATCTGACGGCCTACATAGGGGCCGACAGCGAGGGCATCTTCCTTACCCCGCACCCTATGGCCTATGTCTTCTTTGCGATAACCCTCGGCATAGGGCTCACCGTGCTGGCAAAGGGTATAAGCGGCGGCATAGAGAAGCTCAGCAAGTTCGCCATCCCGGCGTTGTTCATCATGGCCTTTATCCTCTTTTTCAGGGTCATAACATTGACCTCACCCACGGATCCGTCGTTTACCGTGTCGAGGGGGTTTTCGTTTTTGTGGGAGCCGGACCTGAGCGGGCTCCTTGACGGAAAGGTCTGGCTCGCGGCCGCGGGGCAGATATTCTTCACCCTCTCGCTCGGCATGGGCGCCATACTTACGTACGCAAGCTACGTAAAGAAAGACGAGGACATAGCGCTCGACGGGCTTTCGACGGCGAGCCTGAACGAGTTCGCCGAGGTCGTCTTCGGTTCGACCATAGCCATAGTATCGGCCGTCATATTCTTCGGCCCCGGCGGTGCCAGGGAGGTGGCCGAGGCGGGTGCCTTTGACCTCGGCTTCATCAGCATGCCTGCGGTCTTCGGACACATGCCCTTCGGCAGGTTCTTCGGGTTCCTGTGGTTCCTGCTCCTCTTCTTCGCCGGGCTTACCTCGATAGTGGCGCTTTCACAGCCGGTCATAGCGTTCTTCGAGGACGAGTTCGGCTGGACGAGGAAGAGGTCGGTCTTCTGGCTGGGCATATTCTTCGTGGCATCGGTGACAATTCCCATGTTCCTCAAGGGGAGCCTTGGGGAGATGGACTTCTGGGTGGCCACCTTTGCCCTAGTGATACTGGCCCTATTCGAGATGATAATATTCCTCTGGATATTCGGCGGCGAGAGGGCGTGGGAGGAGATAACACGCGGGGCGCATATAAAGGTCCCGAGGGTCTTTTTCTACATTATGAAGTACGTCACACCGCTCTTCCTCATAGTGATCCTGTGCGCCTGGGGATACCAGGAGCTTCCCAAGGTCATCGGTAAAAAGGGCGTCGGGGTATGGGTGGCGCGCCTTTTCCTGGCGGGGCTGCTCTTCGCCCACGTGGCGGCTGTGAGGGCGGCATGGAAGAGGAGGAAGAGCGCATGATCTTGTCGGATTCAGCCGAAGGGATATTTTTTCATCCGTCCGGCGCAGTGCATGCAGGAGGGATGCCATGAGTGCGAAGGGGTGGCTTTTTATGGCCTTCTCCTGGGGGGTCGTCTCCTGCCTGGTGATCTTCTGTTTCTACAGTATCTTCATGAAGAAACGCTGAGCCTGTCCCGCTCGGAGCGGTTGACAGCCCTTTTTTTCTGCTAAGTTTCCCTTAAGGTGTTGTACCGATAACCGAAAACTCCAGGGAGGGCGATGATGGCTACGGCTACAAAGAAGAAGAGTACCGCGAAAAAGAGCGGTACCAGGAAGACCGCTGCCAAGAGGTCTACAGCCAAGAAGTCACGCTGTAGCTCCTGAGATGTTCTTCGAGAAAAGGCTGAAAAAGAGGCCGCCAAAGACGGCCTCTTTTTCGTTTTTCCGAATCAAGCATCATAAGGGTGTAACCGGCCTTCGGCCCTTTTTCTTTACATCTTCCCTTCTAACGGATATACTTCTTCCACAAAATTACTTTTCAGCACATTCCTGTCATGAAGGTAGGATTCATACAGACATCCCCTGTCTTCGGAAGGGTTGAAGAGAATGTGGAGGATGTGGTAAGGAGGCTCGCCTCGCCCCGCATGAGAGGCGTTGAGCTCCTCGTCCTGCCTGAGCTCTTTTCCACCGGTTATCAGTTCCGTTCCAGGAAGGAGCTTTCTGGGCTCGCTGAAGAGGTCCCAGGCGGCTATACGGTGGGAAGGCTTGCGGAGATAGCCGGAGCGATGCGTCTACACATCGTCGCAGGCATCGCCGAGAGGTCTTCCAGAAGGGTATACAACTCCGCGGTCCTGGTCGGGCCCGGGGGGCTTTTGGGCCTTTACAGGAAGGCCCATCTCTTCTGGGACGAGAAGCGGCTGTTCAGCCCGGGCGATACGCCGTTCAGGGTCTATGACATAGGCAGGGCGCGGATTGGGATGATGATATGCTTTGACTGGCTCTTTCCAGAGGCCGCAAGGAGGCTCGCGCTGGACGGTGCCGATATAATCTGCCACCCATCCAACCTCGTCCTCCCGTACTGCCCAGAGGCCATGATCACCAGGACCCTCGAAAACCGTGTCTTTGCCGTGACAGCCAACAGGGTCGGCTCGGAAGAGAGGGTCAAGGACAAGCCTCTCCGGTTTATAGGCCTGAGTCAGATCGTCTCTCCCCGCGGTGAGATACTGTGCCGTGCGTCGAGAAGAAGGGCCGAGGCAAGGGTCGTGGATATAGACCCCGAGGAGGCGCGCAACAAGAGGATCACCCCGAAAAACCACATCTTCCGGGACAGGAGGGAGGATCTGTATTGATGGCAGAAGTCCCTTCTGTCCGCTTTTCCTTCCCTGCAACTCCAGGATATTGCGGTGCGTGCATACCCTGAAAAAAGCCTGCTGGATGTCCATGTCCATCTCGCCCCGTTCCCCGATCGTATCGGGGGTGATCTCTTCAACATGCCTCCTTTAAAGGGGCTCTTTATGAACTACCTTCGCAGGAGGCTCGGCATAGACAAGGACGATCCGGATCCGAGGGGGACGTATACAAGAAAGCTTGCCGCCGAGATAAGGAACTCCAGGTATGTCTCGAAGGGGGTGGTGCTGGCCCTTGACGGCGTGTACACGGCGCAGGGCAAGCTCGACCCGGAAAGGACCTGTTTCATGGTCTCGAACGACTCGGTCTTCTCAGCGGCGGCGCAGTATGACGAGCTTTTGCCGGGCTGCTCCATAAACCCGCAGAGAAGGGATGCGCTCGATGAGCTCTCGAGGTGCAGGGAGAGGGGTGCGGTCCTGGTCAAGGTGATCCCCAACACCCAGGGCTTCGATCCGTCCGAGAGGCGCTACGTACCGTTTTTCCGCAAGATGGCCGAACTCGGAATACCGCTTCTCACCCATCCCGGCTATGAATTCGTCCTGTCGGCGCGAAACCAGGCCTTCGGCGACCCTGCCCTCTTGAGACCGGTGCTCGACGAGGGGGTGGATGTTATCGTTGCACACGGCGCGAGCACAGGGCTGGTGGTGTACGAGAGGTACTTCGCTACGGTAATGGAGTTTGTACGAAGCTATCCTAACATACGCCTGGACCTTTCTGCGACGACCGTTCCCACCAGGGCCGGCATACTCTTCAAGATACGCAACGCGCCCGAACTCAGGGGGCGCCTGCTCTTCGGCTCGGACTATCCCTTACCCTCGTTTTGCCTTCCATTTGTCTTCTCGATAAGGCGCAGGGAATATGCGAGGATAAAGGGCGAGCGCAATTACTTCGACAGGCTCGCGTTGACCTTCAATGCACTTGGGGTTGATTTTGACGTGCACTTTCAATCGAGAATCCTGGGGGGCGCAGGCATATGATCGTATACTGTATACATTTTTATCCTTGACAATCCTACCCTTATTGTTTTAGTATCGCTCCTACATATATGCTGCCCGATGTGTACATACGGTACTGAAGATGCATCGCGGGCGAAATGTGATCGGATAATTCCTTGCATGAGAAGGTCCCCCGAGCCTACAGCGGGGAGCTTCAAAGTATCCAAGGGGGTCCTTTAAGGATCCCCCACAGCGGGTCCGGCTCCGAGCGGCTCATGCACATACGCAGCCTGCGCGGGAGCTTGATTCAGCTTTAGGAAAGAGCCTATGCTTCTCTCTTATCTGCCCGTACTGATGATGATAGGGTTCGTCACCTTTCTGGGTGTTGCGGTCCTGTTTGTAAGTTCCCTCCTGCGGCCGCAGAACCCTTACGGCAGCAAGCTTTCTCCGTGGGAGTGCGGCATGGAGCCCGTCGGGGATGCTGACATCGGGCACTTCAGGGTACACTTCTTCATAATCGCAATCCTCTTTATAATCTTTGATGTGGAGACCCTTTTCCTCTTTCCGTGGGCCGTGATACTTGCGGACAAAAGCATATCCACGCTGGCCTTCATCGAGATGTTTATATTTATCGGAATCCTTGCGGTCGGGCTTATCTATGCCTGGGGCAAAGGTGCGCTCGATTGGCTTTAGACCGGGAACCGGAAAGGGTGAGTATCTATGCTCCTTAAAAAAGAGAATCCATACGAGGGCATTGCCCAGTTCACCACGGTCGAGTGTATAACCCACTTTCTCAGGGAGAACCCCGTCACCGAGGCCGTGGTCAAGTGGGGGCGTCTCTCTTCGTTGTGGCCCATGACCTTCGGGCTCGCCTGCTGCGCCATCGAGATGATGAGTACCGCGTGTTCACGTTACGACCTCGACAGGATGGGCATAATCTTCAGGCCGTCGCCCAGGCAGTCCGACGTCATGATAGTCGCCGGTACCATGACCAAGAAGATGGCCCCTGCGGTAAAGAGGCTATACGACCAGATGGCCGAGCCCCGCTGGGTGATAGCCCAGGGAGGATGCGCCTCGGCCGGCGGCCCGTACAACACCTATTCGGTGGTGCAGGGCAGCGAGCTGGTCGTGCCGGTGGACGTGTTTGTGCCGGGGTGTCCTCCGAGGCCCGAGGCCCTAATGTTCGGGTTCCTGCAGCTCCAGGAAAAGATAAGAAGGGAGAAGCCGCAACTCCTTTCCGAAAGGAGGCTTGAGCCCGGGAGATGAAGATAGACAGGGAGGCGTTGCTCATAAAGGGCATAAAGCAGAGGTTCGGGCCGGCCATACTCGAGACGACGGTAGAGAGGGGCGAGATAACACACGTCGTGGACAAGGATTCCATATTCGGCGTGTGCAGCTACCTCAAGAACGAGCCCGACCTGAGGATGGACTTTCTGGTGGATGTTCTCGGCGTGGACCACTACCCCGAAAGGCCGAGGTTCGAGGTCGTCTACCACATACGTTCGTTGAAGAACAACCTCATGCTCAGGCTGAAGACGAGGCTTGACGAGACGGAGACGATCCGGTCCGTTACACCCATCTGGAGGGCCGCGAACTGGGCCGAGAGAGAGGCCTACGACATGTTCGGGATAGTGTTCGACGGGCACCCGGACCTGAGGCGCATATACATGCCCGAGGACTGGGACGGATTTCCTTTGAGAAAGGACTACCCCCTCAGGGGATACAAGGATCAGTACAATCCCTTCGGGGAGGACAAGAAGTAGGGCTTGTGTAGCGTATTTTTCGGCATGGTGGATAACAGGGATATTAACGGCGACGAAGAGGCCGTAACAACGAAGGAGTTAACCCTCAGCTTCGGGCCGCAGCACCCCGCCTCTCACGGCGTGTTGCACCTCGTGCTGGACCTGCAGGGAGAAAAGGTCCTCAGGGCGGATCCGGATATCGGCTATCTGCACAGGGGCACCGAGAAGCTTGCAGAAAACCTCCTTTACCCGCAGTTCGTACCATATACGGACCGGTTGGACTACATGTGCGCCATGAGCAACAACCTCGGCTACGTGCTGGCCGTAGAAAAGCTCCTCGGCATAGAGGTCCCGGAGAGGGCGAAGTACCTGAGGGTAATAGCCGCCGAGCTGTCGAGGCTTGCGGGACACCTCGTATGTATCGGTGCGTGGGGCGTCGACCTGGGGGCCATGACCGTTCTGCTCTACGCCTTCCGTGAGAGGGAGATGATACTCGATCTCTTCGAGATGCTCTGCGGCGGAAGGATGACCCTCACCTACATGAGGATAGGCGGGGTCAGGTGGGACGCCACGGATCTCTTCAAGGAGAAGTGCGCGGAGCTGTGTCGCGTCATGCCCGGGAGGATAGACGAATACGAGAGGCTCCTTACAGGAAACAGGATTTGGATCAAGAGGAACAAGAACGTGGGTGTCATAAGCGCTGAGGATGCGATAGACCTCGGGCTTTCCGGCCCGAACCTCAGGGGGAGCGGCGTGAGCTGGGATCTTAGAAGGGACGAGCCGTATCTCGTCTACGACAGGCTCGACTTCGAGATCCCCGTGGGGCAGGTGGGCGACTGCTTCGACCGTTATCTTGTAAGAATAGAGGAGATGAGGCAGTCGGTCCGCATCATCGAACAGTGTCTGCGCGACATGCCGGACGGTCCGTTCGTGGTCGACATGCCCGAGATAGTGCCGCCACCGAAGCAGGATGTATACAAGAACATGGAGGCGTTGATTCACCACTTCAAGTACGTCTCCCACAGCTTCAAGGTGCCCAAGGGTGAGGTCTACCATGCGATAGAGGCCCCCAAGGGTGAGCTCGGCTACTACATAGTAAGCGACGGCTCGGAGAGGCCTTTCAGGCTCAAGATAAGGGTGCCGTCCTTCGTTAACCTGCAGTCGACCGACCATATGTCAAGGGGTGAGTACCTTGCCGATGTGGTCGCCGTTATATCGAGCCTTGACCCGGTGTTCGGAGAGTGCGATAAATAGGACCGCCCGCCCGCGGCCTTTGGGTGAAGCGGATCCTTTACGGAATATCTTGCGATGCTTTCAGAGAAGGTAAAAGAAGAGATAAGGGGGCTGTTCAAGAAGTACCGCACGAAGCGCTCGGCCTGCATGGCCGCAATGCAGGCGGTCCAGCGAGAGGTGGGTCATCTTACCGAGGAGGACATGCGCGAGGTGGCGGAGATGCTCGGTATAAACCCGGTACGTGTCCATGAGGTGGGCGCGTTCTATACCATGTACAACGTGCAGAGGCCCGTGGGCAGGTATCACATACAGGTCTGCACGAACCTGTCGTGCTCGCTCCTCGGTGCGGAGCATATCGTCAATGTCATAGAGAGAAGGTTAGGCATCAAGGTCGGCCAGACCACCCCGGACAACAAGTTCACCCTCTCGACGGTACAGTGCCTCGGAAGCTGCGGTACGGCGCCCATGATGCAGATAAACGACGACTACCACGAGGACCTGACAGAGGAGAGGGTGGTGGAGATCCTTGACGGCCTGGAGTAGCCGGGCCGTGACTTGAACGCTATGGAGAAGGTGCTTTTAAAGAACGTAGGCAAGCCGGACTCGCACAGGATAGATACCTACCTTGCAGGCGGCGGATACGAGGCGCTCAAGAAGGCCCTCCGGATGGACACCGAGGACATCATCCAGATGGTCAAGGACTCGGGGCTCATGGGGCGAGGCGGTGCGGGATTCCCGACGGGTCTCAAGTGGAGCTTCATACCCAAGGACCCCACCCTGCAGAAGTACCTCTGCTGCAACGCGGACGAGGGGGAGCCGGGCACCTTCAAGGACAGGAGCATCATCGAGCACGACCCGCACCTTCTGCTCGAGGGCATGGCCATCTCCTGCTATGCCATAGGGGCCGATACGGCCTACATCTACATCAGGGGCGAGTTCGCATTCGGTGCGCGAAGGCTCGAAGAGGCGATAGCAGAGGCCTATCAGAAGGGATACCTCGGGAAAGACATACTGGGCAGCGGATTTTCCCTGAACATCCACGTGCATCGCGGCTTCGGTGCATACATATGCGGCGAGGAGACGGCGCTCCTTGAGTCCATCGAGGGCTGCAGGGGGCAGCCCAGAAAGAAGCCGCCGTTCCCTGCGCTGTCCGGACTTTACGGCAAGCCCACTGTCATAAACAATGTCGAAACGCTTGCCTGCGTGCCCACGATAATCTCAAGGGGGGCTGAGTGGTTTGCATCCATCGGACCTGAGAAGAGCCCGGGTCCGAAGATATTCGGGGTGAGCGGCCACGTGAACAGGCCCGGGCTCTACGAGCTTCCCATGGGCACACCCCTGAGGGAGATAGTCTACGAGCACGCAGGCGGCATAAGAAACGGCAGGAGGCTCAAGGCCGTCATACCCGGAGGCGTGAGCGCCCCCTTGCTTACCGAGGAGCAGATAGACATATCCATGGACTTCGACACACTCGCGCACGAGGGCTCGATGCTGGGTTCGGGGGGTGTCATAGTTATGGATGATACGACCTGCATGGTAAAGGCCGCATACATAATAAACAGGTTCTTCAGCCACGAATCATGCGGCAAGTGCACGCCGTGCAGGGAAGGGACGACCTGGATGACCAGTATTCTCAAACGACTGGAGTACGGCGAAGGCAGGCCAGGCGACGTGGAGCTCCTGGAGGGGCTCTGCGGGAACATCTTCGGCAGGACCTTCTGTCCCCTCGGTGACGGGGCGGTGATGGCGTTGAGGGGGGCGTTGCGCAACTTCAGGCAGGAGTTCGTCTACCATGCCGAGAACGGACGGTGCATGGTGTAGTGAGGACCATGGTCCCTTGGTTTCTTGGTTTTACGAACATCCGGTTAACACCACATATTCAAAACGGTTGAGTCGATATGGGCGATAGAGAGACAGGCGTGGTCACCCTTAAGGTAAACGGCAAGGAGATTACCGTAAGGGAGGGGACCCTCATCCTGGATGCCGCGAGGGAGGCCGGCTGCCACATCCCGACGTTCTGTTACCAGGCGACCCTGTCGGGCGTGGGCTCGTGCAGGATGTGCCTGGTGGAGATCGAGGGGCAGCGAAAGCTCCAGCCCTCGTGCGTCACTCCCGTAATGTCGGGTATGGAGGTGAAGACAGAGAGCGAGAGCGTCATTTCGGCACGGCAGGCGATGCTGGAGTTCCTCCTGAGCAACCACGCGCTCGACTGTCCGGTCTGCGACAAGGGCGGCGAATGCGAGCTTCAGAACATGGTCTATACCTACGGCCCCAGAAAGGGCAGGTACGCCGAGGTCAAGATAAGGCACCACGAGAAGGACTATGTCCTGAGCCCGGTCATAGTAAAGAACTCCAACAGGTGCGTACAATGCATGAGGTGCGTGAGGGTCTGCGGGGAGGTCGTTGGCCGCGGCGTGCTCGGGGCCATAGGGAGGGGCGCGCACCAGGAGGAGACGAGCTTTCTGAGGTCCTACCTCGACTGCGACCACGACGGCATGTGCATAGAGGTTTGTCCGGTCGGGTGCTTCATGAGACGCCCCTACCGTTACAGGGCAAGGCCCTGGGACCTGAGGGGCTCGAGGACCGTATGCCCGTACTGCGCCACAGGCTGCAGGATGACCATCGAGGAGAGGGACGGAGAGGTGGTAAGATCCATCGCCCGAGAGGGCGAAGGGTTCAACGACAAGATGCTCTGCGCAAGGGGCAGGTTCGGCTACGATATCCTCAACAGCGGCGGCGAGGAGAGGCTCACCACGCCGCTGATCAAGAAGAACGGTATGTTCGAGCCCGTATCGTGGGAAAAGGCCTTGAGCATTATAAGAGAGCAGTTCACAAAGGCCGACCCGCGAAGGCTCGGAGGGATAGCCTCGGCGGCGCTTACGAACGAGGAGCTCTACCTCTTCCAGAGGCTTGTGCGCGAGGTGCTCGGCAGCGGCAATATCGACTCCACATCAAGGTGGGACGCCGCAACAACAGGGGCCTTTATCTTCGCAACGGGCATAACCGGTGGAGGGGTCTCCATATACGACTGCATGGAGGCCGAGACGGTCTTTGTCGTGGGCGGGCAGGTATCCGAGGAAAATCCCGTCACCGACTATATCATAAGGTATGTGTCGGATAGCTCGAGAAAAAGCGTGCTTGTGGCCTCTACAAGGGCCATGAAGCTCGACACGAGCGCCGAGCTGAGCCTCAGGCACCTGCCCGGAAGGCTCGGGGCCCTCTTCAACGGACTGGTGCTCACACTGTACGAGGACAACCAGGAGAGGCTCGAGGGCATAAAGGAGATAGGCGTGCTCAAGGGCAGGACCGTTACGGATCTGGCCGCGGAGTGCGGTGTGAGCGAGGCGGACCTGCGCGCGCTCTGTGCAAGGCTCGAGAGCTCGGGTTCCATAAGCATGGTGGTCGGCACGGACCTCTTGAGGTTCAGGGAGGGCATCTCCGGGCTGCGGCTCCTCGGCGATGCGTTGAGGGCGCTGGGCAAGGTGCTCAAGATACTGCCTGTGCTTGACAGGTGCAATCAGAGAGGTGCCTGGGATATGGGGGTGCATCCGCTCTTCGGCCCGGACTACCGCAAGGTGGAGCGCGCAGGGCTCGGATGCGACGGAATGCTCGATCAGGCGATGGACGGCGCCATGGATGCGCTGTACGTTGTAGGCGAGGATGTGGTGAATATGTATCCGGACAGGACCTTCGCAGAGGAGGCCCTGTCCAGGGTCGGGTTCCTCGTGGTCCAGGACGTCTCCCTAACCGATACGGCCAGGATGGCCCACCTCGTGCTTCCCGGTGCATACCCGGGTGAGAAGGAAGGGACCTTCACTAACCAGGAGGGCAGGGTCCAGCACATATCCCGGCTTCTGGAGCCGCCGGGCCAGGCACGTGTGGATCTGGAGATCATAGAGGCCGTGGGCTCATCGATCGTTCACGGTTTTTCGGACGGCACGCCGCAGACCGTATTCGATGAGATAAGGAGAGAGGTGAGCATGTACCGGGATGCTGCGTTCAGCGGCGGTTCTCCGGACGGCTGGCTCGTCAAAAAGTCCGCAAGGCGCCTCGAGGGCTTCGAGCTGATCGAAGAGAAAAAGGTCTCTCTCGATGCGGACCCTGAGCATCCGTACTTTCTCGTGACAGGAAACCACATCTTTCTTTCCGGAAGCCTCTCTCGGAGATCAGGGATACTCAATGAGCTTGTAAGGGAGGCTGTGGTCGAGATAAGCGAAGAGGCCGCCGGGGAGTTAGGGGTCATCGACGGCCAGACCGTAAGTGTTTCGGGCCGCGGGTTCGATGCCACTTATTCCGTGAGGATACGCAAGGGAACACCCAGGGAAGTAGTCTTCATAGCCGAGAACTTCGAGGACAAGGCGGCGAACAGGTTCTATAAAAGGGGCGATGTCGTTCCGAGGGTGAAGATCACCGCATGAAGCGGCAAGTAAATATTGTGTCGGCCTGCTTACGGGAGAGGAGGTCTCAATATGGTTGATCCAAGGTTGCTCAGGAACATGCACTTCTTCGCAGACCTCAATGACGAGGAGCTCGAAGTGGTTGCGAAGATAATGCACAAAGAGGAGTTCAAGCGCGGACAGACGATCTTCACGGAAACGGAAGACGGTGAGTCGCTCTACCTCATCCGCAAGGGCGAGGTGAAGGCCTGCAAGATCGCCCCTGACGGAGAGCTCTTCACGCTCATGGTCATGAAGGACGGCGACATCTTCGGCGAGATGAGCTTTCTGGACGGCAGGCCCCGTTCAGCCACCGTGGTGGCTCTATCCGACCTTGAAGTGTTCATGATGGAGCGTAAGGACTTCGAGAAGATCGTGGATACGCACCCCTGGATCGTCTACAAGCTTCTGAAGAACATCGTGTATACCATACACGCCATAGTCCGGGGCATGAACACGAGGTACATGGACATGCTCAACTACATGTGGGGAAGAAAGAGGGGGTATTGAGAGGCCGCTGAAAAAGTGTTCCCGATGTCATTACGAGCGCGGCGAAGTAATCTTTGTTTTGTGAGTATCGGGCTGCAGGGGGTCGCCTCATCGGCTTCGTTCGGGGGCAGGGTTCGCCTGTACAAGTTCCGCGACGGCATCAAAAAAAGCGATTTTGTAGGGATTCCTTGAGGTCATGGTAGATACTGCTTTTATAGTCGAAGTGATAATAATATGGATCAAGGTGGTCGTGGTGGCACTCGTGCTCTTCAGCATGCCGCTGGCGCTTACCTGGATCGAGCGTAAGGTCGCGGGCCACATCCAGGTGAGGCTTGGTCCTTTCCGTGTCGGCCCTCACGGCATACTCCAGGCCTTCGCCGACATGGTGAAGATGCTCTTCAAGGAGGATGTGATCCCTGACAGGGCCGACAGGTTGCTGTTCAAGATAGCCCCGCTGCTGATGATGGTCCCTGTCTTTGCCATCTTCGTGGCGATACCCTTCGGCGACAAGGTGACGTTGCCCTTCACTGACAGGGAACTGACGCTTTACATCTCCGATATGAACGTGGGGATCATCTATGTGCTGGCCGTATCGGGGCTTGCGGTCTACGGGGTGATATTCGGCGGATGGGCATCGAACAGCAAGTACGCGCTCCTCGGCGGGCTCCGCTCGAGCGCGCAGATGATAAGCTACGAGGTGGTCATGACATTCGCCGCGGTCGGTGTCGTGATGCTTGCAAACTCCCTGAGCCTCGTTGATATCGTACGCAGCCAGTCCGGCGGGTTCTGGCACTGGAACATACTCTATCTCCCGGTTGGTCCCGTCTGGTTCTTCATCTTCTTCATTGCGGGACTCGCGGAGCTCAACCGCATCCCGTTCGACCTGCCGGAGGATGAGGGCACACTTGCCGCCGGCTACCACGTCGAGTACAGCGGAATGAGGTTCGCATTCTTCATGCTCGGCGAGTACGTGGCCATGGTGTCGATCTCCGCGCTCGCGGTGGTGCTTTTCTTCGGCGGGTGGGACGACCCCTTAGGGCCCTTTGCCTTCGGCATACCGCCGATACTCTGGTTTGTGGCCAAGGTTATGGTGTTCATATACATCTTCATGTGGATCAGGTTCACGCTGCCCAGGTACCGTTATGACCAGCTTATGACAATAGGGTGGAAGGTGCTGATACCGATCTCTATGGCGAATGTGCTGGTTACGGGCTTCATGAGGATATGAACGAAAAGAAGGTAAAGATAGTCAAGAGGGATACCCCTGGTGCGCTTGATCTGGCCAAGAAGACCGTTTTCTTGGACTTCATAAAGGGGCTTTCTATCACCCTGCGCTACAACCTCTCGAGGAGCATTACCATCAGATACCCTGATGAGGAGAAGTGGATCCCTTATCCAAGGTTCAGGGGCGCCCACACGCTCAACAGGGATGAAGAGGGCAGGGAGCTGTGCGTGGCCTGCGAGCTTTGCGTGAAGGCATGCCCCACAAACTGCATAACGGTTGTTCCCATGGAGGATGATACGGGCAAGGGTATAGCGGACAGGGTCGCAAAGGTATGGGAGGTCGACCTTGCGAGGTGTTTCTTCTGCGGTTACTGCGAGGATGCCTGCCCTACCACTGCGGTAAGGCTCGGCCGGGACTATGAACTTGCCTGTTTTGAGCTGGACAAGGCCAGGAAGACCAAGGAGGAACTGCTCAAGCCGCAGTCCGTCCCGGAGGACTTCGAAGGCGGAATAATTGTACAGGCCAAGCTCCAGAGGACCAAGAGCGGAATAAAGGTCAAGCCGAATCTCTGGAAGAAAAAGGAAAAGAAGTAGTGGCCCAAGTGATCACCCGGGCCAGGTCTGGATAGAGTACGTTATGGCTGAGAAATTCTTTTTCCTGATGTTCGCCGTCGTTGCCGTGGGTTCCGCGCTGGCGGTGATCTCCCTTAAGAATCCCGTGCACAGCGCGCTTTCGCTGATTGCATGCCTGCTGCAGGTTGCGGCCATATTCGTCCTTTTGAGGTCGCCTTTCCTTGCCGTGGTGCAGGTCTTCATATACGTGGGCGCTGTTATGGTGCTGTTTCTGTTCGTAGTGCTCGTTCTCAATATAAAGAAGGCGCAGTTGGAAACGTTCCCCAAGGGCAGGCGATGGTTTGCCTACGCGATTGTACCGGTGGTGGGCATTGAGTTCCTTGCGGTGATATTCGGGAAGAGTTTTACAGCCACCGGATACGAGGCCGCGGTGGAGGAGGTAAAGGTTGCGACCTTAGGGAGGGCGCTCTTTACAGAGTACCTCTTCCCCTTCGAGGTCGTATCCATACTGCTGCTTGCCGCCATGGTCGGTGCGATAATAATGGCTAAAAAGAGGTGGGATTAAGGCTATGGTTCCGCTTACGTGGTTTCTTGCGCTCGGCCTGATACTGTTCATGATAGGTGCGGTCGGCGTGCTGATAAGGAAGAATATCATCATCATGCTGATGTCGGTCGAGCTCATGCTCAACTCCGTGAACATAAACCTCGTTGCGTTTTCCCATTTTCTCGACAACGTGCGTGGGCAGATATTTGCGGTGTTTACGATAACAGTGGCGGCCGCGGAGGTGGCCGTTGCGCTCGGCATCCTCATCGCGCTGGTAAGGAACAGGGGTGTGTTCAGTACCGATGAGATCGATACGCTGAAAGGATAAGGGTAAAGGATAACAGATGCAGGGACTGCTCAACATACCGTTTATTGGCGACCACATACTGAGCCTTCTCATATTCCTGCCCCTCCTCGGCGCATTCGTGCTGTTGTTTTTGAAGAACGAGAGGTGCATACGTTGGATCGCCCTGGTTACGACCGTCGTCGACTTCATCCTGGCCATAGCCGTCATCAGGGGCTTCGACCCAAGCGTCCACACCATGCAGTTCGTCGAGCGGTACCCGTGGATACCTTCGTTCAACATACAGTATTACCTGGGCATAGACGGCATAAGCGTCCTCATGGTCTTTCTTACCGCGCTCATCGGCTGGATATGCGTTCTGGCCTCGTGGACAGCGATAGACAAGAGGGTGAAGGAGTTCAACATAGCGCTCCTTGTTATGCAGACGGCGATGTTAGGGGTCTTCTGTTCATTGGACTTCCTCCTCTTCTACATATTCTGGGAGGCCATGCTCATACCGATGTACCTCATTATAGGCGTATGGGGCGGGCCCAACAGGATCTATTCGGCCTTCAAGCTCTTTCTGTACACGCTCGCCGGAAGCATCCTCATGCTAGTCGGCATGATATCGCTGTACTTCAAGGGCGGAGGGACATTCGACATACAGGCGCTCATGAACCAGAGCTACACGTTCCAGTTCCAGGTCTTCGTGTTCTTGCTCTTCTTCATAGCCTTTGCCGTGAAGGTCCCCATGTTCCCGTTCCATACGTGGCTGCCCGATGCGCACGTCGAGGCGCCCACGGCAGGGAGTATCATACTGGCCGGCGTGCTACTGAAGATGGGAACATACGGGTTCCTGCGTTTTTCGTTCCCCATGTTCCCCGATGCATCGAAGTTCTTCGCGGTCCCGGTCATCATACTTTCGCTTATAGCGATAATCTACGGGGCCTTCCTTGCGCTAGCGCAGGTGGACATGAAAAAGCTCATAGCCTATTCAAGCGTGAGCCACATGGGGTTTGTCACGCTGGGGCTGTTTCTCTTCAACAAGACCGGTGTTGAAGGTGGGATATTGCAGATGTTCAACCACGGCATCACCACCAGCGCTCTCTTTTTGTGCGTCGGCATAATATACGAGAGGACGCATACAAGGCTCCTTGACCGCTACGGGTGGGCGGCCAAGCTCGTTCCCTTCTATGCATTCTTTCTCTTTCTGTTCTCCATGGCGTCGATGGGATTTCCGGGGACGAACGGCTTTATCGGGGAGCTTTTGATACTCATGGGCGCGTATTCCAACTATAAACTCTACATACTCTTCCTGTTGTTCGGAATAGTGCTCGGTGCGGCCTATATGCTGTGGATGTACAAGAGGGTCGCCTTCGGAGCAGCCGTAGGCCACGGTGGTGGCCACGGCGCCGCCCACGGTGGAACACATCCCGGCCGGATAAAGGACGTCAATCTGCGGGAGGTCGTGGCCATTCTCGCATTCCTGGTCTTTGTCTTCTGGGTGGGTTTCCATCCGATGGACTTCATCAATATAATGGATGCATCCGTAGACCATCTTCTTACGCAGGTGAGCGGCGGGCATGCGCTCGTTGCGGAGGTTCTGGTTAAATGATATTCACCATCAAAGACCTTTTGTCCATAATCCCGGAGCTTATCATCGCCGGTTCCGCGTGCGTGCTTCTCCTCGTCGACCTCCTCATTTCAAAGGAGAGGAAGGCGTGCATGGCGGTACTCTCCATACTGAGCGTCATAGCCGCTGGGGTTGCCTCATACTGGCTCCTCGGAGCCGATTTCATGGGCGCAAAGTCGTTTGCCGGAATGTTCGAGCTCGACGGTTTTTCAACCTTTTTCAAGTTCGTCTTCTATACCGCGACGGTATTGTCCATACTCCTCTCCTTCCATTACGTGAAGGAGGAGGACATAAACCTGGGCGAGTACTACGTGCTGATGCTCTTTTCCCTGAGCGGCATGATGGTGCTGGCCTCGGGTGCGGATCTTTTGAGCATCTATGTGGGGCTTGAGCTCATGAGCCTGCCGATATACGTGCTTGCGGGATTCTTGCAGAACGACGTACGTTCGAACGAAGGGGCCATGAAGTACGTGATCCTCGGCGCCTTCTCATCGGGTATACTTCTTTACGGCATATCCATGGTATACGGGCTCACCGGCACAACGGAGCTCAGCGGGGTGGCGGCGGCCCTGTCGGATTCCTCGGTACACGTGCCGGCCCTCAGCATAGCCATAGTCATGATGGTCGCGGGCTTCGCCTTCAAGGTGGCGGGCGTTCCCTTCCACATGTGGGCGCCTGACGCCTACGAGGGGGCGCCCACGCCGATAACGGGCTTCATGTCCGCAGGGCCTAAGGCCGCTGCCTTTGCGGTAATGCTCAGGGTCTTCATGGAGGGGCTGCAGCCGGCCTATGAACAGTGGATGGTCATGGTCGGGGTCGTCGCCGTAGCCAGCATGGCCTACGGCAACTTCGTCGCCATATCACAGAAGAACATAAAGAGAATGCTTGCCTATTCGAGCATAGGGCACGCGGGCTACGCACTTCTCGGCGTCATGGCCGGCACCGAGGAGGGTATTGCAAGCGTTATGTTCTACATGGCCGTGTACGTCTTCATGAACCTCGGTGCGTTCGGTATCATCATCATGATGCGGAAGGGCGGACAGAGGGGGGAGTTGATAGAGGAGTACACCGGGCTTGCCAGGTCCCACAGGGGGGTGGCGCTTCTTATGCTCATATTCCTCTTCTCCCTTGCCGGTATACCCCCGACCGCAGGATTCATGGGCAAGTTCTACATATTCATGGCCCTCATACACAGGGGCATGGTAGGGCTTGCGATCTTCGCCGTGCTGATGAGCGCGGTCGCAGCCTACTTCTACATAAGGATAGTCATGCTCATGTATATGCGGGAACCGGCCGGAGAGTTCGAGTTCGCCCGTTCAAAGGGCATCTACTACGCGCTTTTCATCACCACCGTTGGTACGGTACTCCTGGGCATCTGTCCAGGATACCTCGTTAAACTGGCCGAAATGGCGTCCGTGATCATGTAGGGAGACCATGGAGACGATAGTATCTATAAAACCTTTGCTGGCCGTACTCGTATCATTGGCCGCGGTTCCGCTTATTCTGATGTCGAGCAAGACCCCCAACCTCAGGGAGGTGTGGTCCTTTGTGGCGGCGTTCATAAAGTTCGGCCTGGTGCTTTCCATGACCCCGGCCATCCTCGACGGCAAGATAATCGAGTACACGGCCTTTACCGTGTTGCCGGGGATAGACTTCACGCTGAGGGTGGACGCCCTGGGGCTCTTTTTCGCCACCACCGCTTCGTTCCTGTGGATCATAACGACGGCGTATTCCATAGGCTACATGCGAAGCGAGAACGAGCACAGCCAGACGCGCTATTACTGCTGCTTCGCGGTGGCGCTTTCGTCCGCGTTGGGGGTGGCCTTCGCCGGCAACCTGTTTACGCTCTACCTCTTCTACGAGGTCCTGAGCATCATGACATACCCGCTTGTCGCACACCACGAGGACTTCGAGGCATGGGAGGGGGGCAGAAAATACGTGGTCTACCTCGTGGGTCTCGCCAAGACCGCCCTTCTGGGGGCGATCGTCATAACGTACATGACGACCGGCACACTGGACTTCAGGCCCGGTGGTATATTCACCACGGACATGCCGTCCATGCTGGTGACGTTGAGCTATATACTCTTCCTGATAGGGTTTGCCAAGGCGGGCATGATGCCTTTCCACAACTGGCTGCCATCGGCCATGGTCGCGCCCACGCCCGTAAGCGGCCTCCTTCACGCCGTTGCGGTCGTAAAGGTCGGTGTCTTCTCGGTGGTGAGGGTCATTATGAACGTGTACGGCGTGGATGTCATGGACTTCTTCGGGCTCGGGATACCGACGGCGTTCTTTGTGTCCTTCACCATAATCATGGCCTCGATAATAGCCCTGACGAAGAACGACCTGAAGGCAAGGCTCGCCTATTCTACCGTGAGCCAGCTTTCTTACATCATCCTCGGTGTTGCGCTCCTTACCCCGAACGGTGTGCTCGGCGGCATACTCCACATAGCGAACCACGCGTTTTCAAAGATAACGCTCTTTTTCTGCGCAGGCTCCATATTCGTAGCATCGCACATAAAGAAGATCGACAAGCTCGACGGCATAGGCTGGAAGATGCCCGTTACCATGACCGCCTTCACCATAGGATCGTTCTCCATGATAGGAGTGCCCGCGGTTGCAGGCTTCACGAGCAAGTGGTATCTTACCGTAGGCACCCTCGAGGCCGGCTCCGTGGCCCTGCTCTGTGTCCTTCTGGCGAGTACCGTGCTGAACGCGGCCTACTTCCTGCCGATCGTCTTCAGGGCCTTCTTCAAGCCGGCCCCGGCTGGTGATGAACACTTTGACAGTATAAGGGAAGCGCCGTACTTCGTGGTGGTCCCTCTGACCATCACCGCCATACTGTCCGTGGTCTTCGGCATATTCCCGAACTACTTTATAAACCTTATCGAGAGGTTCTTGGGATGAGGATGCTGCTTGAGAGCATACTGGGAAGCCCGGAGAAGCGGAGGCTTCTCCGGCGCATCATGTTCGTTCTGATGGCGTTGTTCGTAATCTATGACTTCTTCATGCGCCGCCATCACGTCGAGTTCTGGTGGGACGAGATCCCCGGCTTCTACGCAGGGTTCGGCCTCGCCGCGTGCGTAATCCTCATAGTCGTGACGAACGCCATCGCCGAGATGTGGCTTAAGAAGAAGGAGGACTACTATGATTAGTTGGGTCCATCCCGGCCTCATACTGATCCTAGGGTCCCTGCTCATACCGTTCCTGAGGGGCAGGGTCAAACAGGGCTACATGCTGCTGCTTCCGGTGCTCGGCTTCATAAGCGTTCTTGCGATGCATGAGGGCACATACGGGGTGTACCACTTTCTCGGCCAGGAGATAGTCCTGGGCAGGGTGGACAGGCTGGCCACGGCCTTCGGCTTCATATTCACCCTCATGATGTTCATAGGGGTGCTTTACGGGCTCCGTGTCAAGGACGACGGCCACCATCTGGCCGGCTTCTTCTACGCAGGAAGCGCACTCGGCGCCACCTTCGCCGGTGACTTCCTCTCGTTCCTGGTCTTTTGGGAGATTATGGCCTTCGCCTCGGTGTTCCTTGTCACATACAACAGGACCGACAGGGCATACAAGGCCGCCTACCGCTACATCCTCGTCCACGCCACAAGCGGCGTATGCCTCATGGCAGGGATACTCCTGCAGTATTACCATACGAACAGCCTGGCCTTCGCGCCCATGGAGCTCAGCGGGCTTCCTGCGATACTCATCTTCTTCGGCTTTGCCGTCAATGCGGGTCTGCCGTTTCTCGGCGCATGGCTCCCTGACGCCTATCCGGAATCGACGCTCTCCGGCGGGGTGATGATGGCGTCGTTCACCACCAAGACGGCTGTATACGCACTTGCAAGGGGGTTCGCCGGAGCGGAGCTCCTTGTGTGGATCGGGGCGATCATGGCGCTGTATTCGGTCGCCTATGCAACCATAGAGAGCGACATGCGAAAGCTGCTTTCGCATCACATCCTCAGCCAGGTGGGCTACATGGTAGCGGGGATCGGTGTCGGCACAAGGCTCGGGATCGACGGTGCGGTTGCCCATGCCTTTACCAACATACTTTACAAGGGGCTTCTGTTCATGGCCACCGGCTCCATCATTTACGTGACGGGCAGGAGGAACCTGAAGGATACGGGCGGGCTCTACAAGACCATGCCCTACACGTTCATACTCTTCATGATAGGGGGCTTTTCCATATCCGGCGTGCCGCTCTTCGCCGGATTCGCGAGCAAGCCCATGATACTCTCGGCCGCCGCGGAGGAACACTACATGTGGCCGTGGCTTCTCATGATGTTCGCAGCCGCCGGTACGTTCCTTTCAACGACCCTCAAGCTCCCCTATCTCGCGTTCCTCGGTAAGGACAAGAAGATAGAGGCCGAAGATCCACCGTGCAATATGCTCCTGGCCATGGCCATCACCGCGTTCCTTTGCGTACTGATAGGGGTCTATCCCAACTTCCTCTATCGTCTACTTCCGTACGGGGGGCACTATCATCCCTATACGGTCGAACACTTCGTCTGGACGATGCAGATACTCCTTTTCACTTGGCTGGGTTACTACTTCTACATAGACAAGATAAAGGGCAAGCACGCCATCAACCTCGACGCCGACTGGTTCTACCGCAAGGCCGGTGCCCCGGCATTCATGTGGCTTGCCAGGAAGGTCTTTGCGCCGGTGGATGACGTGGTGAGCGAGTCCTACAAGAGCATAATCCTGAGGCCTGGCCAGTGGATCGCCTCAAGGAGCCTCCGGTTCGACAAGGGTGTCGTAGACGGGATCGTAAACGGCGTGGCGAACTTCACGGTATCGTTCTCTTCGGCCATGAGGCGCCTGCAGACCGGCATACTCCAGGATTACGCCTTCGCCGTCTTTATAGGTCTGCTTTTCCTGTTGAATCTGTACCTCCTCCTTTTCTGATTCTGATACGTGAAAAAGACGCTCGCCATAACACACCCTCCACTGTTCCAGGCTACGCGTTTCGCGGGACGGTACGCCCTTGGTGTTTCGGCTTGCAGCAGGGATCAAGGTGAATGAAAGGGCGGTCTCTGGGGAGATGGACCTGAAGCTTCTTGCACCCGCGAAGGTGAACCTCTTTCTCAAGGTCGTCGGTAGGAGGGACGACGGCTACCATGACATCCTTTCGCTTATCCAGCCTATAAGCCTTTATGACGAACTCTGCCTCGGGATCAGCGACGGGGAAGGGATCGAGGTTTATTGCGACAACCCGGGTGTGCCCGGTGGCAAGGGGAACCTCGCCTGCAGGGCCGCAGAGGCATTTCTGCGCGAGGTCGGGTTGAAGAGAAGGATCACTATCCGCATAACGAAGAGGATCCCCGTAGGGGCCGGGCTCGGCGGCGGAAGCAGCGATGCTGCAAGCGTTCTCATGGGCCTGAACGAGGCGCTAGGAACAGGATTGGAAGGAAGGAGGCTTCGGGAGATGGCCCTCGGGCTCGGGTCGGATGTGCCGTTTTTTCTGCTCGGAACCCCTGCCTTGGCGAGTGGAAGGGGGGAGGTGCTCGAGCCCGTGGAACTGCCAAGCTACAGCTATGTCCTTTTGAACCCCGGCTTCAGCGTCTCGACAGCATGGGTGTACAATAATTTGGACTTGACAAAAATACGCGAAAATAATAAGCTTATTGATTTAAAAGAGTCTGTAAAAACCTTCATGAAAGAGCCTCCCGGGGTGATGGACTGCCTTGAAAACGACCTCGAGGCGGTGACATCGGGCAGATACCCGGCTATAGTTGGTATGGAACGTGTTTTGAGGGAGGCAGGGGCCGACGGGGTCCTCATGAGCGGAAGCGGCCCCACCGTTTTCGGCATCTTTCTGGATGAGCGCAGGGCGCAGGACGCATACTCGGCCTTGAAAAGTAGGCTTGTCCAACCGCACTGGGTCTTTGTTGCCAAGGGACTTTAGTCCACAAGGCGGGTTTGTTTGTGGAGGCAAGGACAGGTTGATTTTTGATCTCATCTCAGGATGAGACGAAACCCTGTGGGGCTGGGCGGCAGCCGGTGAGGCGGTTTTTAATTGAGGAAGGCCCGCTGATGTAGTAGGTGGCCTTATTCCCGGGGGCGTCAATTGGTCCGATGCGCGATGACAGTGACAATATTACCGATCGGCCTGCGCTTGTTTTACCAGGGGCCTGCGGTTGGGGCGTCGCCAAGCGGTAAGGCACGGGGTTTTGGTCCCCGCATCCGGAGGTTCGAATCCTCCCGCCCCAGCCAAAGATAAGGAGATACCCCCAGGGACCGGGATTAGCTGAGGTGCGCACCGGGCACCTCTCAGCCGTCAAGGGTGCGCCGTGTCTGAAGCAGCCCTTGGCATGCAACGTATTAAGGGACCCAGGCCATGATGTATGCGCTCTACTGCAGTAAGCCGGACCGACCGAACATTTAGGAGGGTGGAGTTGCTTTCAAGAGTAAGGGTATTCAGCGGAAATGCCAATATACCGCTTGCCGAGGAGATATGCAGCACACTGGGCATAAGGCTTGGCAAGGCGGAGGTGAAGTGCTTCAGCGACGGCGAGATATGCGTCGACATCCAGGAGAGCGTTCGCGGGATGGATATCTACGTGGTGCAGCCGACATGTCCCCCCTGCAACAACAACCTGATGGAGCTTTTGATAATGCTCGATGCCCTGAAGAGGGCCTCGGCGAGCTCCATAACAGCTGTGATACCTTATTACGGCTACGCACGTCAAGACAGGAAGGTTGCCCCCCGCACCCCCATATCGGCCAAGCTCGTTGCGGACCTTATTGAGGTGGCCGGGGCGACACGGGTGGTGTGCATGGATCTGCACGCAGGTCAGATACAGGGGTTCTTCAACATACCCGTGGACAACATCTATGCGACACCGATTCTCCTTGAGTACATCAAGGAGAATTACCACAACGACCTGGTGGTGGTTTCGCCCGATGCAGGGGGTGTCGAAAGGGCGAGGGCCTTTGCAAAGAGGCTCGAGGCAGGGCTCGCCATAGTCGACAAGAGGCGTCCGGCGCCCAATGTCTCGGAGGTCATGCACATCATAGGCGATGTCGATGGCAAGGCTGCGATACTCCTGGATGACATGGTCGATACAGCAGGGACGTTGACCCAGGCGGCGGCGGCGCTCGAAGAGCATGGTGCCGCGAAGGTTTACGGCTGCTGCACGCACGCGGTACTTTCGGGTCCGGCCATAGAGAGGATCGAAAGCTCGCCGATCACCGAGTTGGTTGTGACCGATACCATTCCCAGGAGGCCCGAAAACACCTCTGAAAAGATAAGGTATCTGTCGACGGGACGGCTTCTTGCGGAAGCCATAAGAAGGATTCACTTCGGTGAGTCGGTGAGTTCTCTTTTTGTTTGAGATCTAAATAACAGGGGAGGTATGGATGGAACAGGTGGATATTTCGGCATGGCCGAGGGAGAGGCTTGGAAAGGGGGCCTCGGGAAGGCTCCGAAGGGAAGGTTTCGTGCCTGCGGTCCTGTATGGTCCCGGCGTTGAGAAGAACCTTAACCTCAAGCTCAAGGCGACCGAGGTCGAAAAGGCCCTCCATGAGCACAGCAGCGGCAACATGCTCGTAAGGCTCAACATAGAGGGTAACGAAAAAAACGAGAACAGGACGGTTTTACTCAAGCACATTGAACGGCATCCCGTAAGGGACACGCTCCTGCACATAGACCTCGTGAATGTCCTCATGGACCGGACAGTTTCTGCCGAGGTGCCGCTTCATATCTTAGGCAAGGCGGTCGGGGTCGTACACGGCGGAATACTGCAGCAGGAGCTGCGTTCGATAAAGGTCGAGTGCCTGCCGGACAGCCTTCCCGAGAGAATAGACGTCGATGTGACGGATCTGGACATAGGTCACTCCATACACGTAAAGGACCTCGGGCTGCCCGAAGGGGTCAAGGCCAAGGAGGACGGGGAACACACGGTGGTGCTCATCGCGGCACCTACAGAGGCGGCCGAGGCCGCCCCGGCCGAGGAGGCCGAAGCTGAGCCGGCGGAGAGCCCTAAAGGGGAGCAGGCCGGAGAGGGCGTGGAATAGTGGTGATGCTCATCACTGCTTTTCGGCCCGAGGCATGCAGCGCATCCTGGGGTGATTTGAGAAAGCAACTTAATCACTCGGAAGCTCTGGAAAACCTCCGGAATCTTCATTGCGGGCGAAGCAGAGCGACCCTTTGGGTTTCGGTTCACCCTTGAGGTGGCATCAAGAGGTTGATTTTTCAGATATTCCCGCTGAGACCTTCAAGGAATAATTGTTGTTTGTAATCGTCGGACTTGGAAATCCCGGCCCTGAGTACGCCGGGACGAGGCATAACATAGGGTTCATGGTGGTGGACAGGTTGGCTGCCGCGCACTCCATAAGGATAGAGAAGAACGCCGGCAGCTATCTGTGGGGCAGCGGCAGGATCCTCGGAGCCGAGGTTGTGCTCGCCAAACCGCTTACCTTCATGAACCTGAGCGGCAAGGCCGTAAAGGGGCTCCTCGAGTCATTGGGTGTGCCGGCGCAGAAGATGCTGGTGGTGTACGATGACAGCGACCTTGAGACCGGCACGATAAGGCTGAGAAGGAGAGGGGGAAGCGGGGGACACCGTGGTATAGCCTCTGTGATAGAGCACATCGGCACCACCGAGTTCCCCAGGTTGCGAATGGGTATAGGCAGGGGAGCCGATTTGGACCTTAAGGATTACGTCCTCAGCCCGTTTTCACAGGAAGAGATGGCACTTGTAAATGATGAAATAGAAAGAGGCGTGGCATCGATAGAGGCTGTCGTATCCAGGGGCATTGACTATGCCATGAACCGTTACAACCGTAGACCATAAATATATAAAAGGAGCAGCTGACCGATGGAATCGATTACGAACATCGCACCATTTCTTGCCGCCGGCGGGTTGATACTTGCTTACATAATCTACATTTACATCAAGAAGCAGCCCGAAGGTAACGAGACGATGAGAGAGATAGCCGCCATGATCCACGAAGGAGCCATGGTTTATCTCAAGAGGCAATACACCATCCTTTTTATCTTTCTTGTAATAATCGCCCTTCTGCTCGGTTACTTCCTGCATCCGTATACGGCGATCGCCTATGTCGGTGGCGCTATATCATCCATGCTCGCAGGATTCTTCGGCATGAAGGCCGCCACGAGGTCCAACGTGAGGACGGCCCAGGCGGCGAACCTTTACAAGCCTGATACGGCGAAGTCCCTTTCACTGGCGTTTTTCGGTGGATCGGTGATGGGGCTCTCCGTGGCAAGCCTGGGACTCCTCGGTGTGGGTGTGCTCTTCGTATTTTTCGGTAAGCCCGAGACGGCGGTCGTAATAAACGGCTTTGCGATGGGGGCATCTACCATAGCGCTCTTCGCCAGGGTCGGCGGCGGCATATATACCAAGACGGCCGACGTGGGAGCGGACCTGGTCGGCAAGGTCGAGGCGGGCATACCGGAGGATGATCCGAGGAACCCCGGTGTCATAGCCGACAACGTGGGCGACAACGTCGGTGATGTTGCCGGCCTCGGCGCGGATATATTCGAATCGTACGTCGGTTCAATAGTGGCCTCGATCGCGATCGGGGCCACCGCAATGGTCGGTACAAAGGTGGCCGAGCTCGGTACATCGGCCGCACTCATGGCATTTCCCATAGTGCTGGTTATGATAGGCCTCGTTGCGTCCATACTGGGGATGGGGGCGATGAAGTTTCTCGAAAGACGGGATCCGGCCGCGGCACTACGTTACGCGACGTTCATAGCCTCCGGACTCTTTCTTGTAGGAGGATACTTTGCTGTGGGTATGGTGGGTGTAAAGACCGGCGTATACTGGGCGGTGCTGGCTGGATGTCTTTCCGGCATAGCCATAGGTCTTATAACCGAGCACTATACAGCCGCCGGCCCCATCAGGAGGATAGCCGAGTCGAGCGAGACCGGGCCTGCGACCAACATAATAACAGGTGTCGCCGTGGGGCTCGAGAGCTGTGCGTTGCCGGTCCTGGCGATATGCGCCGCGATATTTGTTTCGAACCACTTCGCCGGCATATACGGTATAGGTATCGCGGCTGTGGGGATGCTTGCAACCACCGGCATCATTATGAGCGTCGATGCCTACGGGCCGATAGCCGACAACGCCGGCGGCATATCGGAGATGAGCGGACTCGGACCCGATGTGAGAAGTATAACGGACAGCCTGGATGCGCTGGGCAATACCACAGCGGCCATAGGAAAGGGGTTCGCCATAGGTTCCGCCGCTCTGACGGCCCTTGCGATGTTCTCGGCCTTCGCCCAGACGATAAGCAGTGCCTTGGGAAAACCCTTTGAGATAATCATAACCGAGCCCATCGTCGTGATAGGTCTTCTCATAGGCGGGATCCTGCCGTTCTTCATCGGGGCGCTCACCATGACGAGCGTGGGCAAGGCGGCCTTCAAGATGGTCAACGAGATAAGGAGGCAGTTCAGGACTATACCGGGGCTTCTCGAGGGCAAGAAGGGCGTCAAGCCTGATGTTGCGAAGTGCATCGACATAAGCACGACGGCCGCCCTTAAAGAGATGGTGGCGCCGGGCCTCGTGGCTGTTCTGGCCCCGGTGATCGTGGGGTTTGCGCTCGGCCCGATGGCGCTCGGCGGGATGCTTGCAGGGGCTACTGTTGCCGGCGTGTTGCTTGCGCTGTTCATGGCCAACGCAGGCGGTGCCTGGGACAATGCGAAGAAGTACATAGAAAAGGGGAATCACGGCGGCAAGGGCTCCGAAGCGCATAAGGCGGCCGTTGTGGGCGATACCGTGGGCGATCCGTTCAAGGACACCTCCGGTCCTGCCATGAACATTCTCATCAAGCTCATGAGCATAGTGTCTCTGGTCATAGCCCCGCTGCTTGTCTGAAGATACGGGTGCGAAGCTTACAGCCCAGGGGCCTTGATATCGCTGTCCCCGGCGTGTCGGGGAAGGAAGACACGGCTGTGCACTTTATTTCCATGGTTACACGAAGAGGGGCTGGTGGGCTTACACCAGCCCCTTTGATCTTAGCTGTTTGAAGATGCACCACTGGGCCTGTTGCCTCTTTCCGCAGCCTTCTGCGAAGGCTTCGAAGGTTCAGGTTATGGAGTTTTAAGATGGGATTCAACTGCGGCATAGTCGGGCTTCCCAATGTGGGGAAGTCGACGATATTCAATGCGATGACCGCTGCCGGGGCGGAGGCGTCCAACTATCCCTTCTGCACCATCGAGCCCAATGTCGGTATCGTCCCTTTGAGGGATCAGAGGCTCTACACCCTTGCCGGGATCGTAGGGCCTGAGAAGGTCACACCGGCGACCGTTGAGTTCGTGGACATAGCCGGGCTTGTACGCGGCGCAAGCACCGGGGAGGGGCTCGGCAACCAGTTCCTCGGCCACATACGTGCGGTGGACATGATCGCACACATCGTCAGGTGCTTCGAGGACCCGCAGGTTACGCACGTCGACGGCCGGGTGGACCCACAGAGTGATATAGAGACCATCAACACCGAGCTGATGCTCGCCGACCTTGAGTGTGTCGAGAGGAGGATCGAAAAGGTCGGAAAACTTGCCAAGTCAGGGGACAAGGAGATGAAGGCCGCACTCGGCGCACTCGCGACCTTGAAGGCGTGTCTCGAGGAGGGCAGACCCGCAAGGACACTTCCCGGGGATGTGCTTGAGCGGGTACGGGAGCTGAACCTTCTTACGGCAAAGCCGGTAATATACGTTGCAAACGTCGGAGAAGACGACATATCCGGTCAGGGTGCCGCTTCACGGACCGTAAAGGAGATCGCCGACAGGGAAGGTGCAGGCTTTGTCGTGGTATGCGGAAGGATAGAGGCCGAGATAGCCGAACTACCCGGCGATGAGAGGGAGGAGTTCCTGAAGGGGCTCGGGCTCACGGAGTCCGGTCTGGACAGGCTCGCAAGACACGCCTACGAGCTTCTGGGCTTCATCACCTTCTTTACCGCTGGAAAGAAGGAGGTGCGCGCATGGACCGTGAAGAAGGGGGCCACCGCTCCACAGGCCGGAGGGGTCATCCACAGTGACTTCGAGAGGGGGTTTATAAGGGCCGAGGTCATAGCCTATGAGGACTTCGTAAGGCTCGGGGGCGAGGCGGCCTGCAAGGAGAAGGGCCTTGTAAGGATAGAGGGCAAGGACTATGTAGTAGGAGACGGGGACATAATACACTTCAGGTTCGCCGTCTGAGCCGGTGTGCATGAACATCCAGGGTGGGTTTTAGCAGCTTGGCCCAGGATCCAAAACAAAATCCCGCTTGATTTCATCGGCTCTCTGTAGTATAAGATACTCTTGGACCTCATTCCAACCCTCCAAAAAACACAGACAACGGTTGATCCATAAATCCTTGCCCCGGGAAGACAGGGGCGAACCCGCAGGACGCGGTCCGCGGGGAACCGAAAGGAGAACAAGATGGACAGACACTACGAGACCGCCTGTATAATCAACCCCGATATAGGGGAAGAGGCCATAAAGGCCACCGTTCAAAAGATCATCTCATTGGTCGAAAAACACAACGGAAAAGACGTAGAGGTCGACGAGTGGGGCAGGCGCAGGCTGGCCTATCCCATTCAGAAGAAAAAAGAGGGCTATTACGTCATCTTCACCTATACCTCCCCCGGTGAGGCGAGCAAGGAACTGGAGCGCATGTTGAAGTTCAACGAGGATATCATGCGTTTCCAGACGGTAAAGCTTACGAAGAGGGTTGCTAAGGAGGCCGTGGCGGAGGAGGCCTCTGCAGAGGCCGGTGCCGAGTCCTCTGAGGACAAGGAAGGAGGAGAGAATGAGTAACGGAGCCGAAAGGGGAAGGTCCGGAGGAAAGGGAGCGTCTTCGCGCACCAATCCCCGCTTTCAGGGCCCCAGAAGGATGTACCATAGAAGGAGGGTGTGCCGCTTTTGCGCTGAACCCAAACTCACCATAGACTATAAGGATGCAAAGGCGCTGAGGCCGTTTTTGACCGAGCGCGGCAAGATTGTACCGCGCAGGCTCAGCGGTACCTGCGCAAAGCACCAGAGGGAGCTGGCGAACGCCATAAAGCGCGCCAGGGTCCTTGCCATAATCCCGTTTACAACGGTGTCCATGGAGGGTTGAACCCCCTGCGATGTCGGTCCGTTCTTCTTTTGGAGGACCGCGCCGGCCAGTAAAGTCTATCAAGGAGCTTTTGCAATGAAGGTGATTCTTAAAAGCAACGTGGAAAACCTTGGAGGTATCGGCGACACCGTCAAGGTGGCTTCGGGATATGCGAGGAACTACCTCATACCGAAGGGATTGGCGGTGGAGGCCACCAAGGGGAATATACGCCAGTTCGAGAGCGAGAAAGAGACATGGATGAAGAAGGCCGCGAGGCTTAAGGAGGACGCCGGAAAGCTCGCCGAGGAGCTTTCCGCCCTTACCCTGAGCTTTTCCAGAAGGGCCGGAGAGGACGGTAAGCTCTTCGGTTCGGTCACATCCATGGATATAGCGGCTGCATTGAAGGAGAAGGGCTATGAGGTCGACAGGAAGGACCTTCTTCTGGATGAGCCCATCAAAACACTCGGTGAGTTCACCGTGGGAGTCAAGCTCCATCCCGAGGTAAGGGCGGAGCTCAAGATACTGGTGGAAAAGGAATAGGACAGTTCCGGACCGCCGCAACCAACCAACCCCCCTTTTCTCCGATGGCTTTAAAGGTTCGAAAGATGGATGCCGTCCACCACCGCGTGCCCCCGCACAACCTCGAGGCCGAGCAGGCGGTGCTTGGCGGCATTCTGCTCGACAAGGAGGCCATCAGCCGGGTCCTCGAGATCATCTCCTCGGACGGAAGCGACTTCTACAGCAACGTTCATGCCGAACTCTTCCGCGGGATGGTGTCGCTCTTCGAGAAGAATATCCCGGTGGACATAGTTACACTGACCGATCTCTTCAAGGACTCCGACCTGCTCGATCCGGTTGGGGGGCTTCCGTACATCGTCTCCATAGCCGACGCCACCCCCACGGCCGCAAACATAGCCTACTATGCGAGGATCGTAAAGGAGAAGTCGCTTTTAAGGAAGCTTATCAACGCGGCTACCGAGATCGTAACGCGGGGCTACGAGACTGGAGAGACCGTAGACGACTTCATCGATGACGCCGAGCGCATAATATTGCAGGTTGCACAGGACAGGGCCAGAAAGTCGTATTACGCGCTGAAGGACATAATAAAGGATACCTTCGAGACCGTTGAAAGGCTCTACGAGAAAAAGAGCCACATCACCGGTGTTCCGACCGGGTACAAGGACCTCGACGGGCTCACCGCCGGGTTTCAGCCGTCGGATCTCATAATAATCGCCGGCCGCCCCAGCATGGGAAAGACCGCCTTGGCCCTCAACATCGCCGAGAACGCGGCCATAGACGCCGATGCGCCCGTGGCGATATTCTCTCTCGAGATGAGCAAGGAGCAGCTCACCCAGAGGATGCTCGCCTCGAGGGCGCGGGTGGACCTTCACAGGCTCCGTAACGGCCGCCTTACCAAGGAAGACTGGTCAAGCCTTACCATAGCCGTGGGTACCCTTTATGAAGCCCCCATCTACATAGACGACACGCCCGCCCAGACCTCGTTGGAGCTGAGGGCAAAGGCCAGGAGGTGGAAGAACGAGTTAGGGCTCAAGCTCATCATCGTCGACTACCTGCAGCTCATGCGCGGCAAGGCGCGTGCCGACAGCCGTGAACAGGAGATATCCGAGATATCCCGCTCGCTTAAGGCCCTGGCAAAGGAGCTCGACATACCTGTCGTGGCGCTCTCGCAGTTGTCGAGGAGGACCGAGCAGAGGGAGGGTAACAGACCCCAGTTGGCTGACCTGCGCGAGTCCGGCGCGATAGAGCAGGACGCCGATGTCGTGATGTTCGTCTACAGGGAGTCCGTCTACAAACCATGTGACTGCCCCAAGGACCTGTGCACCTGCGGGAGCAGGCGCGGCGCCGAGATACTGGTCAGAAAACAGCGTAACGGCCCCACCGGTGACATAAAGCTCACCTTCCTGCACGAGTACGCAAGGTTCGAGGATCAGACACAGATCGAGTACGACGACATCCCCTGACGGCGGGCGTTCGAGGTCCATGCGGCCCCCTGTATGCACCGCTTTCCTTGCTTGACCGGCTTCTTCCAGAGTCATAACGGGTAAATTGAAGAGATACGCAGACGTAGTGGTAGGGCTCCCCGTTGAAGGGGTCTTCACCTATGAGGTGCCGCCTCACCTCGAAGGCGACGTGGCGGTGGGAAAGAGGGTCCTCGTACCCTTTTCACGGCGCACGGTGACCGGCTATGTCGTTGCGCTGAAGAATGAATCCCATGTCGAGAGGGTGA
>WGEY01000058.1 GCA_015492495.1 Deltaproteobacteria bacterium
TAACTCCTTGACTATCTGTGCAGCTTGTGAGAAGTTCTCTATCGTGGCTCTCTGGGCCATAGGGGTACCTCCTTATAGTTGGTATAGTTGGACCGCTATAAATGGTACCCCTTCCTCTTTACTGACACAAGATAAGATACATTACCAAAGAAAGGGACGATTTGCCTTAACACCGCGGAGATGATATAATTTAAACCAGGAATACCAAGAACTTAAGGAGGTTAGACCCTATTCCACAGCTTTACGGAAATACAAAGGGGCTCAAGTCGAGCCAGATAAAAAGACTCGAGCGTATCTACAGACGCAGGGTCCCGCCATCCAACCTCATCACACCCGAGCTTGCAAGATACATCACCGAACTCTCCGGCGAGATAAAGCGCCAGATAGGCGTCATCATCGACCGCAGGGGCAGGGTTGCGGCGGCCATAGTGGGCGACGAAAAGGAGATAGTCATCCCGCTTCTTACGGAGTACCCGCTCGGGAGAAGGGCGCTCAGGGGGGTGCGTTGCATACACACCCACCTAAAGAACGAACCCCTTTCAAAGGACGACCTTACGGACCTCGCGCTGCTTCGGCTCGACATGATGGCCGCCATAGGTGTAGGAGAAGACGGGCTGCCGCTGGATCTGCATGCGGCCTACCTTCTGCCCGCGGGTACGGAAGAAGGCCCCTGTCACATCGAGCCTTCCGTACCATTTCACAGGATGGAGGAGCGCATAAAGGACTTCAGTGCCTTCGTAGGATCGCTCGAGGACGAGATGGGCAGGGCCGTTGTAAGGGACGTGGACGACAGGAGGGAACGGGCGATACTTGTAAGTGTGTCCACAAGACCGGTGGAAGAGCAGCTCGACTCTCTCTCTGAACTTAGGTCCCTTGCCCGCACGAGCGACGTTATCGTCGTGGACGAGGTCCACCAGAGGCCCAAGAGGATAAACCCCCGCTACCTCATGGGCTCGGGCAAGATAAAAGAACTCATAATAAATGCGCTTCAGAAGCAGGCGACACTGCTCATTTTCGATCAGGAGCTCACCCCCACGCAGGTCAGGGAAATAGGAGACATAACCGAGCTTAAGGTGATAGACCGTACCCAGCTCATCCTCGACATATTCGCCCGCAGGGCCCACTCCAGGGACGGAAAGGTACAGGTGGAGCTTGCACAGCTCAAGTACCTGCTGCCCAAGCTCACGGGAAAGGGCACCTCCCTTTCAAGGCTCGCCGGCGGCATAGGAGGCCGCGGTCCCGGTGAAACGAAGCTCGAGGTCGACAGAAGACGCGTGGCCGACAGGATAAGCCACCTGGAAAAGGTGCTTAAGGACCTGAGCCGCGGAAGGCTCGAGCGAAGACGCCGAAGGGCGCGGAGCGGCGTACCCATAATATCGATAGTGGGATACACCAACGCCGGCAAGTCCACACTTTTGAACGCCCTGACAAGGAGTACGACCCTTGTGGAGGACAAGCTCTTTGCGACACTCGATACGGCAACGCGCAGGCTCCGCTTCCCGAGGGAAAGGGACGCCGTCATAACCGACACCGTGGGCTTCATCAAGGACCTGCCGGAGGAGCTTAAGAAGGCCTTCAAGGCAACGCTCGAAGAGATGGAGGATGCAGACCTCTTGCTGCATGTTGTGGATATAAGCGATCCCGGCTTCGAGATGCACATGGAGACCGTAGAGAGGCTGCTCGACGAGATAGGGCTTTCTCACATACCGCGGCTTACGGTCTTCAACAAGACAGATCTTGCAGACCCTGCCGTTACGGCGAACCTCTGCGCCAGGTACAACGCCGTGGCCGTATCGGCCAAGGCCCCGGAAACACTTGCACCCCTCGTAAAGGCGATTCAGCAGAGGCTGTGGCCGGAAGAGGCGGCAGAAGGAAGGCTCGAGGCGCACGCATAAGGCACGCCCGTACACAACGGAAGGCCGCCCGCTGAGAAGGTCTTCATACAGGTCGGAACCGGCCGTGCCTTCCCAGCCCCGGACGGGACTCAGGCTCCGTGCAACGTGCCGCAGGGAACACGATCGGTGTGCATGTTGGTGGGCCGGGTATGATCCCGGTGCGGGTCAGAACCGGTATCTGAAGATGTTAAGTATGCTTATGACCTCGACGGTGTCCGTCCTCTTGTCGCGAAGCTCGACGGCCTTTACGGTAGGCATCTGCAGGCCCGGCTCCACACCAACCTCATCAACCTCCGCATCGGCGTAGTAGTCGTCCGCCACCCCGGTGGTGAAGCCGTATGCGCTGCCAGCGAGCACACCGGCGGCGGCCCCTGCCGGAATGTAGCCGAGGTGGTCTTCTGGTTCATCGGTGAAGGCCATGACAGCGGCGCCCATGAGCGCCCCGACTATACCGCCGTAGACGGCGTCACGTAGGGTCTTTTCCATGGCGTCTCCGGCCCTGGCCGGTACGGCCGCAAGGAGGAATATCGAGAATACTATCAGTGTCGAGATCTTTCTAAACACGGAGGGACACCTCCCCTTGTTGATATTTCTTATGGCGGGGAACCGGTTGGGTGTGCAAAAACATTATACCGAAATGCGTGGTAAAACTCAAGGACTTTGTACCCGGCTGCACGGAAAACGGCGAGACCGCGGACCTGAAAAACACTGTCATTACAGGTGGTTGTACAAACGTACAGGATTTCGCACCCATAAGGAGGCTTCTACCGCGTTATTGCCGCCGACCCCGCGGCCGGAGAATGTGTCGGCTACACCTTTTCAAGGCCCGCGACCTTCACCCCCACAAGCCTTACCTTCTTGGCAAGATCCACCCTGCCGAGGAGCTCGAGCACCTTTATCCAGATATCGTTCATCGATTCAGTCGGCGAGGGGAAGGTGCTGGATCTCGTAATGGTCTGAAAGTCGGCGTAACGGACCTTGATCGTAACGTTCCCTGCCCTGTAACCCTCTTCCCTCAGCCTTTTGACGACGTCCTTCGTAAGCTCATACAGGGTCTCCTTGATGAAGTACAGGTCGCCGGTATCACGCTCGAAGGTCACCTCCCTCGACATCGAACCGGGCTCGTGGAACGGAACCACCGGACTGTCGTCGATGCCGCGGGCGTGCTCATGGAGCATGCGCCCGAGGACCGGACCGAAGTTCCCGACAAGATGCTGAAGCGGCACGCCCGCCAGGTCCCCGATGGTCCTTATACCGAGAAAGTGGAGCCTCTTTTCGGTCTTAGGCCCCACGCCCCAGAGCCTTCGGACGTCCATATTCCTCAGTACCCTTGTCACCTCCTCCTTCCTGATGACGAAGAAACCGTCCGGCTTTCTCATGCCGCTTGCAAGCTTCGCAAGGAGCTTGTTCGGGGCCACGCCTACGCTGCAGGAAAGCCCCAGCTCCTCCCGAACCCTTCTCTTTATCTCCCTGGCCACACTGACGGACCTTTCAAGGGGGTCCTCGTCCCGGCCTACCCGCAACTCGACGAAGGCCTCGTCAAGTCCGAACGATTCGACAAGGTCGGTATACTCCCTGAGTATGGCCATGAACCTCTCCGACTCCCTCTCATATGCCTCGAAGTCGACCGGCAGGAAAACGGCCTCGGGACAAAGCCTTGCCGCCCGCTTAAGCGGCGTGCCGGAGCGTATGCCGTACCTTCGCGCCTCGTAGGAGGCGGCCGAGACGACACCGCGGCTCGCAGGGTCTCCCGAGCCTCCGACAACAACGGGCCTTCCGGCAAGCTCCGGCCTCCTTTTAAGCTCGACCGAGGCGAAAAAGGCGTCCATGTCGATGTGTATCACCACCCTGTCGGCCATTTTTTCAGATACGCCTTTGTATGCGTCAATTTGAGGTTGCATGTATGATCATGAACATGAAACATTAAATCAGCGGTCCCGGTGTTCGTCAAGCAATTACCTCCAGGATGTCGCCTCGTTACGGATATTGCAGCATGCCTGCACCCGGATTGACATACCTTGCACCCTGGCGTAAGATCCTCTCATGGCCGCAGGAGGAAAGGGCGAAATAGTCCTCACCGGGACGGTCGCACCCGGAAGGAGCTTCGAGATCGAGGGCGAGAGACTCGAAAACCTCATGCTCTGGGGTCCGAGGCCGGGCGAAGCGGTTACGGTCTCGGACCGCGAAGGGAGGCTTTTCAGGGCCAGGATAACAGCGCTTACCGGGGAAGGCTCGACACTCTACGTCTTCGAAGACACGGGCTTTACCAGGGCGAATGAAGTCCGTATAACCCTCCTTCAGGCGCTGCCGGACCGCGAGCGCATGGAGCTCGTGGTACAGAAGACAACGGAGCTCGGGGCCGATTGCATCGTGCCCTTCAAGTCCGAAAGGTCGATAAGCCTCGAAGAGAGGGAATCGAGGCAGAAAAAGGCCCACAGGTGGGGTTCGGTGGCGCTGAAGGCGGCCAAACAGTCGCGAAGGGCCACACTGCCGGAGCTCCTGCCATACCGCTCATTTGCGGACGCGCTTTCCACCGCGGCCGGAAGCGAGCTCAGGCTCATGCTCGTCGAGGGCCCGGGCAGCATGGCGCTCAAGGACGTGCTACACGAAAGCAGGGCGCGTAGTGTCGCGCTTCTGGTCGGCCCGGAAGGCGGGTTCACCGCGGACGAGGTGGAAGAGGCGTCAAAAGCCGGCTTCATCCCAGTAACGCTGGGGCAACGCATACTGCGCACCGAGACCGCATCGATAGTGGGTGTGGGGATCGTGGCATATGAACTGGGGGGCTAAGGTCTTCATGGTCCCGCGTTGAGGACCTCCGCGATCTGTCATGGCGCCGCCGTCTCCGCCCGTCTCCTTGCAGGATCGTCACAAATCTTCACAAGGGCCCGCAGGACGGCCGACCCCCGTACGGGACAGGCGCGTTGAAGGCCTGAGCCCCGTTTCAAGGCCGATATGAACTGGATACCCTTTGCCTTCCTTACGGCGTTCTCGCTGGCGACCACGGACGCGCTGAGCAAACGCGCCCTCAGAGATACGGACGAGTTCGTAATAATGTGGGTAAGGAGGGGCTATGCGCTGCCGTTCGTAGCCGTACCGCTCTTCTTTGTCCCCATCCCCTCACTCGACCTGTGGTTCTGGGTGGTGGTGGCCGCCCTTGTGCCGCTTGAGCTTCTGGCACTGGTGCTCTATGTAAAGGCGATCAAGACCTCGCCGCTTTCACTCACCATTCCATTCATGGCGCTGAGCCCGGTGTTCATCGTCTTCATCGCCTTCATCCTCCTCGGTGAATGGCCGGACCGCTCGGGGATGCTCGGGATAGTGCTGATCGCCGCAGGTGCGTACATCCTCAATGCAAACGCATCCAGGAACGGAATACTCGCCCCGATACGGGCCGTATGGGAGGAGAAGGGCTCGCTCCTCATGATAGCGGTGGCGCTCATATTCAGCGTGACATCCACGCTGGGCAAGATCGCCGTACAACGTTCCGGACCGGTATTCTTCGGCTGCTTCTACTCGATAATCTTCGTCGCGGTACTTACTGCCGTGGTGGCCGCCAAAGGCCGTCTGCGGGGTGTACTGTCGAGGCCGGCCTCTTTCCTGCTCATAGGGGCCTTCACCGCAGCCATGATAATATCGCACTTCATAGCCATAAGCCTTACGGACGTCGCCTACATGATATCGGTCAAGAGAACGAACCTTCTTTTCAGCGTCCTTTACGGAAGGCTCCTCTTCCATGAGGAGAGGATAAAGGAACGGCTTTTGGGGAGTGCCGTCATGCTGGCCGGGGTCGTTCTTATAACCGTCTTTTGAAGGCATGGACGGTTGTTTTAAAGCCCGTGCGGCATGCCGCCGGTGATGCGCCTGATACGCATCTTCAGGGCAAGCGGCCGTAAACATGCCAAAAAATCAAAAAAAATCAAAGATTTCACTTGGATTGAACACCTGAATATGCTATAAGATGCTGATAATATGGTAGAGCCGTGCCCTGGCCATGGCATCAAGGGACGGCAAAGAGATCTGACAGCGCCTTCTGTCCCCTGCGGCGAACCGCAGGGAGTACGCGCTCTATGCATTTTCATGCCTAAATCATGACGTGGGGTGCAGGATGAGCGGCACCATAGCAGAAAATCTTGCAAGGATCTACTACAAAATGGAAAGGGCGGCCAGGAAGTCCGGCAGGGACCCGGCTGAGATAAAGCTCGTCGCCGTCACCAAGACCGTGGAGCTTAAACGGATCAAGGAGGCCTTCAGCGCAGGGGCTCGTATCTTCGGGGAGAATTACGTTCAGGAAGCACAGGAGAAGATAGAAAAGCTTAAAAAAAAGCCCATATCCTGGCACTTCATCGGACACCTGCAGAAGAACAAGGCGAAACAGGCCGTAGAACTGTTCGACATGATCGAGACGGTCGACTCCATCGAACTGGCAAAGGTCATATCCAAGCGGGCGAAGCAACCCATTGACATACTGATAGAGGTGAACATCGCCGGTGAAAAGACGAAGAAGGGGGTCGACATACAAGGGGTGAGCAAACTCGCCAGGGAGATAGCCGAGCTTGAGAACGTAAGGCTCAAGGGCCTTATGACGATCCCTCCCTACCACGAAAACAGCGAGCTCTCCAGACCCTACTTCATGACGCTCAGAAGGATAGCCGAAAGGATAAACAGGGAAAACATCCCCGGTGTATCCATGCATGAGCTTTCGATGGGCATGTCGCACGACTTCGAGGTGGCGATAGAAGAGGGGGCGACGATCGTCAGGATCGGCCGGGCCATATTCGGGGAACGGGAGCAGAAGAAGGCGGCAAAGAAGGCCAAGGCCAAGCCTGGCGCCGGACCGGCGGCAAGCACATCAAAAAAGACTGCGAAAAAGGCCTCACGATCCCCCGGCAAGGGTTGAAGGAGCAGCCCCACCGTGCTCACAAAAAAGACCATAGGCTTTCTCGGTTCGGGCAACCTGGCGGAGGCCCTCATAAAGGGGCTCATATCGTCGGGCATGGTAAGCCCCGGCCAGATAATAGCCGGAGACAAGGACAGCCAAAGGCTCCTCTACATGGCCGAGACGTACGAGGTCAAGGTCTTCAGCAAGAACCACGAGGTCGCGAGATCTGCGGACATAATACTACTCACGGTAAAGCCGGACACCTTGGACGATGTCCTGACAGAGGTGGCCCGCGAGATCACGCCGGATAAGCTCGTGGTCTCAGCCGTAGCGGGCAAGACCGTCGCCGCCATACAGGATGCACTCATCCGGGGCGGGATACACCGGCCCGTGCCGATCATAAGGGCCATGCCCAACACCCCGGCGCTCATAGGAGAAGGCGCAACGGCACTGTATGCGGAAGAGGGGGTGGGAGAAGAAAGGCTCAGGCTTGCCTGCGCGATCATGGGGGCGGTCGGCGACGTTGTAGTACTTGAAGACGAATCCCTCATGGACGCGGTCACCGGGCTGAGCGGAAGCGGCCCGGCGTACATCTTCCTCTTCATGAACGCCCTCATCAACGCCGGCATCAAGGCGGGCATCCCCAGGGACATCGCCAAGAGGCTCGTACTTAAGACAACCGCCGGGGCGGCGAACCTCGCACGAAAGAGCGGAAAGGAGCTGACCGACCTCATAGAAATGGTCGCCTCGCCCGGCGGCACCACGGTCGAGGGGCTGAGGGTCTTTGAAGAGGCGGGTCTTGCCTCGATCGTGGCCGACGCGGTGGACAGGGCGGCAAAAAGGGCTAAGGAACTGTCCGGCATGGGTCGATAAGGTATTTATCGTGCCCAATGATCCTTAAAAGCCTTATTAAGGAGATGTGAAAAATGTTCGTGCTTTCAAACCTTCTTGAAGCATTCGCCATGATACTTTCATGGGGGCTTACCCTGTACATGTGGATCATCATCATAAGGGTGCTTCTCTCCTGGGTGAACCCGGACCCTTACAACCCCATAGTCCAGTTCCTCTACCGCATAACCGAACCCGTTCTCTACCCTATAAGGAGGAGGCTGCCGTACCTCGGGGGTCTGGATGTCTCGCCCATCATAGTGATAATGATCATCATGTTTCTGCAGACCTTTCTGGTAAGGACCATACGGGACATCGCGATAAGACTCGGCACAGGACATGCCTTTTAGGCGCAACCCCTAACGCCTGACAAGGAGGTGGTGTGATGGGTATAACTGCTCTGGAGATAAAGGAGTATCGGCTTGGAAGGAGCCTATTCGGCTACAACAGGAAGGACGTTGAGGCGCTCCGCGAACTGTGCGCGGAGGCCCTGACCGAGGCGGCCAGGGAAATAGCGGGGTTGGAGCAGAGGCTCAAGGACACATCCGCCAGGCTCTCCGAGCACGAACAGCGCGAGGTCATACTCAAGGACACTATAACAACGGCCCAGAAGATGGTGGACGACCTCAAGAACAACGCCCGCAGGGAGGCCGAACTCATAGTAGCCGAGGCACGCCAGCAGGCGGACGACATCACCCGCCAGGCGCGCGACCGTGTCCTGGAGATCCAGCAGGAGATAGCCCAGCTCAAAAAACAGCGGATAGAGCTCGAGACATCCCTCAAGTCGACGCTCGAGTACCACCTGAGCATCCTCGCCATTGAGGAGAAGGATTCGAGCAAGAAAGACGAGGAGACCGAGAAGCTGGCATTCTTTCCCAAGTAGGCGACATGAAAGACAGAGGGGGAAGATCCCAGGGGACCGCCGGCGGACATCCTTTCATAAATCCGGCAAAGGGCGGCGTCTACCTGAAGGTCCATGTGCAGCCAAGGGCCTCGCGCAACGAGGTCTGCGGCATCCATCAAGGTGCGCTCAAGATAAGGCTCACCGCCCCGCCGGTCGAAGGAGAGGCGAACAGGGCCCTTGTCCGTTTCGTCTCCGGGCTCCTCGGGGTAAAGAGGTCCTGCGTTGCGGTTGAAAAAGGGGAATCCTCCCGGCTTAAGCTTTTGAGGATCCAAGGACCATCGACCGAGGAGGCGGCAAGGTTGCTCGAAAGGTTAGCCGCAAAGGCGGATTGAAGATTCCTGCAGCAAAAGGAATTATCCGATTATATTTCGCTCGCTAACCCCGAAGCCCACTGCGGGGGATGTGCTCGCGATGCATGTAAAAAAAGAGGCGGCCTCTGCGGCCGCCTCTTTGTGCGTTTAGTCGTTGTTATCGACCATCAGCTCTCACAGAATGCCTTGAGAAGCCGCGCCCTGGTCGGGTGCCTGAGCCTTCTTATGGCCTTGGCCTCGATCTGTCGGACCCTCTCCCTTGTGACCCCCAGGACCTTTCCAACCTCCTCGAGCGTGTAATCCTGGCGCTCGCCTATGCCGAACCTCATCTTGAGCACCTTCTGCTCCCTTTGGGTGAGGCTGTGCAGCGCCTGCTCCGTCTGGTAGGCCAGGTCCTTTTCTATGGCCGCTTCGGCCGGGGACGGAGACTTTTCGTCCTCGATGAAGTCTCCGAGGGAACTCTCCTCGTCATCGCCGATCGGGGTCTCGAGGCTCAATGTCTGCTTCATGAGCCTGAGGATACGTCTCACCTTGGAGATCGGGATGTCCATCCTCTCGGCCATCTCCTCGGGGTCCGGCTCCCTGCCGAGCTCCTTCAGAAGCTGCCTCGAGGTCTGCAGGAGCCTGTTGATGGTCTCTATCATGTGGACCGGTATCCTTATCGTCCTTCCATGGTCCGCGATGGACCTCGTTATGGCCTGCCTTATCCACCAGGTGGCGTACGTTGAAAACTTGTAGCCCTTCTTGTAGTCGAACTTATCGACCGCCTTCATAAGGCCTATGTTGCCCTCCTGGATGAGGTCGGAGAACTTAAGACCGAGGTTCACGTACCTCTTGGCTATGCTTACCACTAGCCTCAAGTTGGCCTCTATGAGCCTCTGCTTGGCCTCCCACATATGGTAGTTGTGGACCTTGACGTCCGTGGCAAGGGCCTTGAGCTCGGACCTCTTCATCCCGAGCATCTTGAGAATGCGCCTTACGCGGGCCCTCGCACGCTCCGACTTCTTGGGTCCCCTCTTCTTCTCCTCGCGCTCGATCAGGCGCTCCAGCCTGACGATCCTCTCAACGATCCTCTGGATTACGTTATAGCTCAGGTTCATGTCCTTGAGCACCTTGTAGGCGTTCTCGGGCTTTCTCCTCTTGAGCCTTTCTATCTTGGAGATTATCTCGGCCGTATACTCCTCGTCGAACTGGCCCTCTTCGGCCTCTTCGAGGAGCTTCCTTATGGAGGTCTTTCCTTCCTTTATCCTCTTTGTAAGCCGCAACACCTCCCTGAGCGCAAACGGACTGCTCAGCGTGAGCCTCTTGAGCGCCTCCCTGCCCTCTTCTATCTTCTTGGCGAGCACGATCTCTTCTTCCCTCTTGAGGAGCGCGACCGCACCCATCTCCCTCATGTATATCCTTACAGGGTCCTCCAGCCTCTCGGTTTCGTACACCTCCTCCTGCTTCACCTCGACCGCTTCCTCCTCGATGACCGGAGACTTCTCCTCGGCGGTATCGACCACCTCTATGCCGAGTTCCCCCAGGGTCTCCAGGAGGTTGTCCATCTCCTCGACGGAAAAGTTGTCGTCCGAGAAGGCGTCGTTTATCTCGTCGTAGGTCAGAAAACCCTTTTCCTTACCGGTATTTATCAGGCCGACAAGGCTGTTGTTGTTATTGTTCCCCATGGCAACTCTCATAAATATTTATCTTCAAGGCTTTTTTAATGTTTTAATATATCATAGCAGACAATTTGGTGTCAAGACAATAAAAGTGAAAAATGACGGCTCTTTTTCCTGATGAAGATCAAGCGACAGGGGCTAGGTTTTTCCCGCCGCGCGCCTCCCGTAAATTTTTAAAATTACCTGATGACTTTTCATTCTTTTTTTGCTATTTTTCTATGGACCTGTCTGACCGGCCATTGAACGGCTGGATCACCGGGGTCCTGCGAAAAAATTCCTTTATGTGGATTATACTTACAAACATAGCACCGGTTACCGGGCGATGGCGGCTGCGCACCTCTAAGTTATTAAAACACGGGTAATCTGGAGGATTCTATGGCGAAGGCGAAGAAAAAGTTCGTTTACTTCTTTGGCAACGGCAAGGCCGAAGGCAAAGGAACGATGAAGGAGCTTTTGGGGGGGAAAGGGGCCGGCTTGGCTGAAATGACGAATCTGGGGCTGCCTGTTCCAGCGGGCTTTACAATAACGACCGAGGTCTGCAACATCTATTACAAAAACAACAGAAGGTACCCGCCCGGGTTGAAAGGGGAGGTTGAAGCGAACCTCAGAAAGCTTGAAAGGCTGGTCGGCAAAAGGCTCGGTGATCCGGACGACCCCCTCCTTGTGTCGGTGAGGTCCGGTGCAGCCATGTCCATGCCGGGCATGATGGAGACCATACTCAACCTGGGGCTCAACGACAGGTCGGTGGAGGGGCTCGCCAGAAAGACCTCCAACAGGCGCTTCGCACTCGACGCGTACCGGCGTTTCATAATGATGTACGGCTCTACGGCGATGGGTGTACCCCGGGAGAAGTTCGAGGAGGAGTTCGACGACATAAAGACAAGGATGACCAGAACGAGGCTCAAGAGGCGTACCGGCAGGATAGTCGACACCGACGTGAACGAGGAGGAGCTCGAAGAGCTGATCCCGAGGATGAAGGAGATCTACAGGCTCTACACCAAGAAGGAGTTTCCGCAGGATCCGATCGAGCAGCTGTGGGGGGCCATTGACGCTGTCTTTGATTCGTGGATGGCGGAAAAGGCGGTTACCTACAGGAGGGTTGAGAAGATAACCGGGCTCCTCGGCACCGCGGTCAATGTGGTCCAGATGGTCTTCGGCAACATGGGCGAGAGATCCGGCACCGGCGTGTGCTTCACAAGGGACCCCAACACCGGAAAGAACTCCTTCTACGGCGACGTCCTGATGAACGCGCAGGGCGAGGACGTGGTCGCCGGCATACGCACCCCCATACACCTGAGCGACCTCAGGCGCAAGATGCCACACATATACCGCGAGCTCGTCGAGGTCAGGAGGAAACTCGAGCGGCACTACAAGGACATGCAGGACATAGAGTTCACCATCGAGGAGAACAAGCTCTACATCCTGCAGACGAGGGCTGGCAAGCGCTCACCGAAGGCCGCCTTCCAGATAGCCGCGGACATGGTCAAGGAGGGGCTCATCACAAAGAAAGAGGCCGTTCAAAGGATCACCCCGAGGGACATAGAGGGGCTCTTCTACCCGATAATCGACCCCAATATACCAGCGGACGAGCTCAGGGAAAAGCTCTTCGCCGTGGGCATACCGGCGGTTCCCGGGGCCGCATCCGGCCACGTGGTCCTGAGCGCCAGGGAGGCCGAAAGGCAGGCGGCTAAGGGCAAGAGCGTGATACTCGTGCGAAAGGAGACGAGCCCTGAGGACGTAGGCGGCATGCACGCCGCCAAGGGGATACTCACGGCCACGGGCGGGAAGACCTCTCACGCGGCCGTCGTGGCGAGGGGCTGGGGCAAATGCTGCATAGTGGGCTGCGAGGACCTTTCGATCGATTACGAAGAAAAGACCATACGCGTAGGAGAGACGGTCCTTGGGGAGGGCGACGAGATAACGCTCAACGGCTCGACCGGTGAGGTCTACAGAACCGCCATGCCGCTTATAAAGGCCGTCCTGCCCAGGTCCTACAGGACCGTCATGAAGTGGGCCGATGAGATAAGGGCCCTAAAGGTGCGGACCAACGTCGACACACCCTATGACGCAGAGAACGCCGTCAAGCTCGGGGCAGAGGGCATAGGGCTCTGCAGGACCGAACACATGTTCTTCGACACCGAAGAGCGCAGGCTCGCCATCCAGAGGATGATCATCGCAGACAGCTCGGAGGCCAGGAAGGCGGCGCTCAACGAGCTGATCCCCTTCCAGAGAAAGGACTTCGCAGGGATCTTCAGGGCCATGGAGGGCAAGCCCGTCACCATAAGGCTGCTTGACCCCCCGCTCCACGAATTCGTCCCGCACAGCGAAAAGGCGCAAAAGCAGCTGGCGCAGGCGCTCGGTGTGCCTTTTCACACGGTAAAGCTGAAGATAGAGAGGCTTAGGGAGTCCAATCCCATGCTCGGCCACCGCGGCGCCAGGCTTTGCATCACGTACCCCGAGATACTCGAGATGCAGGTAAGGGCCATAATAGAAGCTGCCTGCGAGTGCAAGAAAAAGGGGCTCAGGGTATACCCCGAGATCATGCTTCCACTGATCATAGATAAAAAGGAACTCCAAATACTTACGGACGACGCACACAGGGTGGCCGCAGAGGTCATGAAGAAAGAGGGTATAAAGGTCAAGTATCTCGTGGGGACGATGATCGAGGTTCCCAGGGCGGCACTCCTGGCCGACAGGATAGCCGAGGTGGCGGAGTTCTTCTCATTCGGTACAAACGACCTGACACAGATGGTGCTGGGCATGTCGAGGGACGACTCCGGACGGTTCATTCCGTACTACGTAAACGAGAACAAGACCGGTATACTCAGGGACGATCCCTTCCAGTCACTTGACCAGGACGGCGTGGGTCTGCTCATAACCCAGGCGATAGAGAAGGCAAGGAAAACAAGGCCGTCTCTTAAGATAGGTATATGCGGGGAACACGGCGGAGATCCGGCAACGGTGGAGTTCTGCCACAGAAACGGCTTTGACTACGTCTCCTGCTCGCCGTTCCGCGTGCCCATTGCAAGGCTTGCAGCGGCCCATGCCGTAATAAAAGGGCAAGGCGGTTGACCTGTACGGGGCGCCTCCCAGGGTGCCCCGTAGCACGCCTTGTCCGAAAAAACCGTGGGGCATTCCATCCACACCCCCAACATGTAGTACTTTCATATCCAGACCCACACATTCCATTGTACTTTTTACTTTACACGGCCCATAAACTCTGCTACGATTTCGACCAAGAGACCTCCGAAAGATGAAGATAAAAAAGCTTACAATCCACGGCTTCAAATCATTCCCTGACAGAACACACTTCGCCTTTCCCGCCGGCACCTCGGCCATCGTGGGACCCAACGGCTGCGGCAAGAGCAACGTGGTCGATGCAATAAGATGGGTCCTCGGCGAACAGAACGCCAGGCACCTCAGGGGAAAGCTCATGGAGGATCTCGTCTTCGCCGGGAGCGACACGAGAAGGCCCCTGGGCATGGCCGAGGTCACGCTCACGCTCTCCAATGAAGAAGGCAAGGCGCCTGCGAGCTACGCTAACTTCACGGAGATAGAGATACAGCGGCGCTTGTACAGGTCGGGTGAGAGCGAATACTTCATAAACAAGGTCCCCTCGCGCCTCAAGGACATAGTGGAGCTCTTCAGGGACACCGGCATAGGGACGAGGGCCTACTCCATCATAGAACAGGGCCAGGTCGGCTGGCTCGTCACCGCAAAACCCGAGGAGCGCCGGGCCATATTCGAAGAGGCCGCCGGTATAAACAAGTACAAGCACAAGAAGGATGCGGCGCTGAGGAAACTCGACGCCACCAGGCAGAACCTCGAAAGGGTCACTGACATAATAAGCGAGGTCAAAAGACAGCTCAATTCCCTCAACCGCCAGGCAAAGAAGGCGGAGAGGTACAAGGCGCTGAAGGAGGAGCTGAAGGGCCTTGACCTCTACCTCGCCCACCTCGAACACCGGAGGATGACGGAAGAACGAGCGCGTGCAGAGGGGGAGCTGGCCGGCATAGAGGACAAAGAGGTCGCCCTCTCAGCCGAGGTGAGCTCGAAGCAGGGTAGCGTAGAAGAGCTGCACCTCGAATACATGCAAAAGGAAGGCGAGTTCAAGGAGCTTAAGGAACGGGTCCATGAGACCGAAAGGCTCATCCAGGCGGGAGAGCGTGCGGAAGAGCTCGCCAGGATAAGGATCGAGGAGCTCGAGAGGACGGCCGAAAGGCTTGCGCTCGACATAGAGGAGCTTAAGGCGCAGAGGGTCTTGAGCGAGGCGGAGGTGGCCGGGCTCAGGACCGAGCTCGGGCGCCTGTCAGAGCTCATAGAGGAGGAAAAGGCCTCCCTCATGGAGAACGAATCCGAGGTCGAAAGGCTCTCCGAGGAGCTCAGGCATAAAGAGGATCAACTTAAAAGGGAGGAGGCTGCATCCCTTGAAGTATCCGCGGGGCTCACCGAGATAAAGCACTCCATACAGAACTGCATAAGGGAAGAGGAGGCGCTCCGCATAAAGCAGGCCCGGCTTGAGACCGAAAGCAACGAGACATCGAGGCTCATCTCTGAAAAGGAGGCGCCGCTCGAGGCTCTCAAGTCCGGCATGGCCGAGGCGTCAAGGCGGATCGAGTCGGTGGAGGCGGAGTACCTGAGCGCAAAAAAGAGGCTTCGGGGGCTCGAGGACGAGAACACCAGGAGGATGGAAGAGTTCAAGGCCCTGAAGGAGGAGCTTGCCGCAAAACGGGCGAGGCTCAAGACCCTCGAGGAGATGGACGCCAACATGGAGGGGCTCAAGCAGGGGGTTCGCACCATCATCCGTGAACGAAAGGACCAGGGGGGGCTGCACGGCCTTGTCGCCGACGTCATAGAGACCGCTCACGGATACGAGAGGGCGGTGGAGGCAGCGCTCGGCGACAGGCTGCAGTACGTGATAGTGGAGAGCCAGAAGGACGGCTTGGAGGCCGTCGAATACCTGCGCACCAGCTCAAACGGCCGCGGAAGCTTCATCCCACTCAGGGACGTGCGGCCCGGCTCCACGAGCGACGCGGCAGGGGGTGACGTGCCGGAAGGGGCGAGAAACCTGAAGGACGAGGTGGTCGCGAAGAACGGGTACGACGTTGTAATACGTAACCTCTTAAGCGATGTACTCCTTGTCGACGACCTGGGGAGCGCCATAGAGATATGGAGGCAGAACGGGATACAGAGGACGCTGGTCACCCCCGAGGGGGAGATGATAGATCCCCAGGGGGTCATAACCGGCGGCCGCAGCAACGGATCAGACGGAGGGATACTCCTCAAAAAGAAGGAGATCAAGGAACTCAAAGCGGACATAGCAGGGCTTGAAGAGAGGCTCCGCTCCCTGGAAGAGAAGATCAGGGATACCGAGAGCGTCATAGAGGATATGAGGGGTGTGGCCGAGCGATGCAAGGAGAGGCTGCACAGCGAGGATATAGAGCGGATAAACAGGGAGGGCGAGCTCGCCAGAATCGAGGACGAGATCACAAGGCTCAGATCGCGCCTCGACGAACTCTCCGCAGAGCTCAAATCCACCGAAGACGAGCTCGGGGCCATAAGGGACAAGAAGATAATCCTCTCCCGCGAACGCGAGGCGCTGGAGAAGGAGACCATGGAGCGGGACGAGATAATAGGGGAGCTCAGGGGCGGCGTGAACCAGCTCAAGGAGAAGAAGGAGGGGCTTGTCCACGTCCTTACAGAGACCAGGGTGAACCTCGCCTCCAAAGAGGAGCGGCTCGAGCACCTCACCAACAAGCTCGCGGAAAAAGAGCGGCTGATCGAAGAGACGGCGGGAAAGATGGAGGCGAGGATAAGCGACATAGACCGAGGCCGGCTCGAAATGGAGGCAAAGAAAGAAGAGGTCTCAAGTCACCGTGCAAGGCTTGAAGAACTTCTTCGCAAGAAGGATGAGCTCAAAAGGGAGGAGGTCCTCGCAGAAGAGAGGCTTTCCGCGCTGTCCGAGAAGAAGAGGTCAATGGAGGGTGAAATAAGGAAGCTGAATGCCGAGCTCACCACGCTCCAGCAGTCCAGGGCCGAACTCTCTCTCGAGGTCCGCGAGGTCGAGCTTGCCCTGAACAACCTCGAAGAGAAGATGATAGAGCGGTACGGCACGGACATCAGGGACCACACCCCCCCGGAGGATCTCTCCGCTCTCGACCTCGATACCGTAAAGGCAAGGGCCGAGGAGCTGCGGGAGAAGATCGGCAGGATGGGCGAGGTGAGCCTCGGTGCACTCGAGGAGTTCGCTGAGCTCGAAGAGAGGCACAAATTCCTCCTCGACCAGCAGGCGGACCTCACACGCTCCATGGAGAGCCTTCGCGCGGCCATATCCAGGATCAACAGGACATCGAGGGAGCGCTTCAAAAACACATTCGACGAGATAAACAGGGTCTTCTCGGAGAACTTCCCAAGGTTCTTCAACGGAGGCAGGGCCGAGCTGAGGCTTACGGGGGACGGGGACCTGCTCGAAAGCGGGGTGGACATAGTGGCGCAGCCGCCGGGCAAGAAGCTTCAGAACATCTCCCTTCTTTCGGGCGGCGAAAAGGCCCTTACGGCAACGGCGCTCATATTCTCCATATTCCAGATAAAACCCTCTCCTTTCTGCCTGCTCGACGAGGTGGACGCCCCTCTCGATGATGCCAACATAGACCGCTTCAACATGTTCGTAAAGGAGATGTCCGCCAAAAGCCAGTTCATCATCATAACCCACAACAAGAGGACCATGGAGATGGCCGATACGCTTTACGGCGTGACCATGGAGGAGCCCGGCGTATCCAAGGTCGTGTCGGTGAAGCTGTGAGGACCCAGCCCCGGATCAATCCCCGGCGACCGAAGCCGGGGGCAAGGCGAAGAGGGTGCAGCGAGGGAACCCGACGAAGCGTCAACAACCCAGGTTGAGTTGTCATTCAGCCCCCATCCCTTGCCCGGGCGGACGGAAAAACGGAAAAAATGCCGAAAGAGGAGAACGAGCCATGGCAAAGACGGTTGAAGTGAGTTTTCCAGGCGGCAAGAAGGTGGATGCAAAGATAGATGACAGGCTCATCAGGACCGATCAGTCCGTAAAGAACGGCGGTGAAGGATCCGCGCCGGAACCGTTCGAGCTCTTTCTCGCCTCGATTGCGACCTGTGCCGGCACATACGCCCTTGCATTCTGCCGGTCAAGGAACATCCCCACCGAAGGCATGGCCCTCAGGATGGTCTGCCACTTCGACCCCGAGGCAAGGCTTTACAGGAAGATGACCATCGAGCTTACACTGCCCCCTGGATTCCCCGAGGACCATGAGGCCTCGATCATACGGTCCATGGACCTCTGCGCCGTAAAAAAGCACATCGTGAACGCCCCGGAGTTCGAGATACGGGTAAGGCCTCAATAGTTATGCAGTCTTGTGAACTTGCTCGTAAATACTGACTTCTTTATCAAGTCTTGAAGCTAACCTGTCTTCCTCAATATCAAGGTCATAATCCATTTGCAAGCCAAGCCAGAACTGCGGAGACATCTTAAAGTAATGTGCAAGGCGAAGAGCTGTATCCGCAGTTACCCTGCGTTTCCCGTGAACAATTTCATTAATGCGACGAGGAGGTACTCCAATATCA
>WGEY01000059.1 GCA_015492495.1 Deltaproteobacteria bacterium
TCGGGAGGTACGTAGGAGGACAAGACCCATGGGGGTCTTCAGCGACAGAACGAGCATCGAAAGAATACTATACGCAGTCTTTACCTATGAAAACAAAAAACAACGAACCGCTGCCCCTTTCCTTATGACACAAAATATTTGACGTTACCCGCACCTTGACTCGAAGTATGAGGATCCGGTCTGTGGGGTGCCATAGGCCCAAAATATGGTTGAAATAAACGGGGATTCTGGTAAATTGTGATAACTTCGGAGTGAAGAGGAATCAGAGGATGGGAAAGGATCTCATATTTGAGCTCGGCTCGGAGGAGCTGCCGGCCGGCTTCATCCGGCCTGCGCTCGCAAGCCTTGAGGCATCCGTCAGAAAGAGGCTCGACGAAGGCCGGCTCGGCTACGCATCGATCCGTACCTTGGGAACCCCCCGCAGGCTCACGGTCATCGTCGAGGACCTCGAAGAGAGAGAGCCGGACAGGACCGTCGAGGTGCGGGGACCGAACATAAAGGCCGCCTATGACAGCGACGGAAACCCCTCAAAGGCCCTTTTAGGGTTTGCCAATGCCCAGGGGGTAAGTCCGGATGAGCTCAAGGCAGTCAAGACCGGCAAAGGCGAGTACATCTACGCGGTGAAGGAGGTGAAGGGCAGGGAGACAATGGAGGTGCTGCCCGACATCCTCAGGTCTGCCATCTCATCCATTGCATTCCCAAAGGCCATGCGCTGGGGCGACCACGACATAACCTATGCCAGGCCCCTGCACTGGATCCTCGCGGTCTACGGCGGAAGCACCGTCTGTTTCGACTACGGACACCTCTCGAGCGGCTCCGTCACCCGCGGCCACAGGTTCGTGAAGGCGCATGACGTATTGGAGATACAGGGCATCGTGGATTACCTGGAAAAGCTCCGGGATCACTACGTCATAGTCGACCACGCGGAGCGCGCGGGGCTCATAAGGGAAGGTATCGAAAGGGAAGCCGGCGAGGTGGGCGGAAGGGTGCTTTCCGATGAAGAGCTCCTCGAGGAGGTCGCGGACCTCGTCGAGTATCCGGTCGTCATCAGGGGCTCGTTCGATGAGGAGTTTCTCGGCCTGCCGCAGGAGGTCGTAATAAACGCCATGCGCGAGCACCAGAGGTATTTTTCGGTCGTGGACCGCGAGATGAGGCTCCTTCCGTACTTCGTAACCGTTGCCAACACTCCCGTAAAGGACACCTCGGTGGTAAGGGAGGGTAACGAAAGGGTGCTCAGGGCGCGGCTTAACGACGCCCGTTTCTACTACGAAAAGGACGTAGAGACCCCGCTGGTCGAAGAGGTGGAAAAGCTCAAGGGAGTCGTCTTCCAGGTGAAGCTCGGCACCTCGTATGAGAAGGTGGAGAGGTTCACCAGGCTCGCGCTCTTTACCGGGGCCGAGCTCGGCTGGTGCGAGGACCTAAAGGAAGGTGAAAAGGTCGAGGATTTTCTGGACGACAGCCGGAACCCGGCACGGCTCGATAGATCGAAGATACCCGAGAAGGACTACCGTAAAGACCTCATAGGAAGGGCCGCGATGCTCTGCAAGGCGGACCTCGTCACCGGGATGGTCGGAGAGTTCCCGGTGTTGCAGGGGATCATGGGCAGGGAGTACGCAAGGAGATCCGGCGAGTGTGACGAGGTATCCACGGCGATATACGAACATTACCTGCCCGCATCGGCCGGTGCGGAACCGCCCTCCGGGGATGTGGGGGCGATAATAGGCATAGCGGACAGGCTCGATACCATCGTGGGATGCTTCGGCGTGGGGCTTGTACCAACCGGTGCTGCGGACCCCTATGCGCTGAGACGCGCGGCACTCGGTATAATCCATATAATACTCGCCAAGGGCTACACCCTTTCTCTCGATCGCCTCGTCGACAGGGCCATTGAGCTTTTGAGCGCGAAGCTTGAGAGGGATCCCGCCGAGGTGAAACGCGATGTACTCGAGTTCATAAGGGAGAGGCTCAGAAACCAGCTTCTTTCGCAGGGGCTCGCCTTTGATACCGTCGACGCGGTGCTCTCGACCCCCTGGTATGACGTGGCCGACACGGTCAGGAGGATAGAGGCCCTTGAGAACTTCAAGGCGCACCCGGCATGCGCAAGCCTTGTTACGGCCTTCAAGCGTGTTTCCAACATACTCAAGGGACGGACCATCGCCGGCGCCCCTGACGAGGACCTCTTCGAGGATGAACATGAAAAGGCCCTTTACAGGACGAGCCGGGAGATAGCGCCCGTGATAAGGGAATACTGGCGGGCCGGTGACTATAAAAAGGTCTTCGAGACGCTTGCGTCCATAAAGGATGCCATAGACGCCTTCTTTGACAAGGTAATGGTAATGGTGGAGGATGAGCGCCTCAGGGACAACCGCCTGCGGCTCCTGGAGACGATCCGGCGCCTCTACTGTCAGATAGCGGACCTCTCGAAGCTGGCGGTGTGAAGATTGAAGCCCTCCGCGGCTCGCCCGGAGGTGCTGTGCGTGCCGGTCCCTTCTGCAACTGTTACTGTGTGTCGTGCAACTACAGCTTCTTGAGCCTTCTCCGTCTCCTTCGCTCCTCCCTGGGCAGCCTCCTCGACGGGCCCTTCTTGATCCTCCTCGGCGGACCTTCGTCCTCTTCTTCCACGCCCTTGGTCTCCGCGTACTCGCACATCTCGAGGATCGAGGAAAACTCTCCGGAGGATACGACGACCGCCCCCCTTGCCCTGGCGTAGTCCGCGACATCCCTGTCAGAGGTTACGATCGTAAGCCCGGCCCCCTTGCTTCCGGCCATCTCCTTTAATATATGGTCCGCCTGCTCGCCGCCTCTTGAGTATATTATCTCGACCCCGCCCCTCGTCTCCCGGCTCCTTTCAAGCCTTCCGGAGCGTGTACCGTCGAATACCACGGTAACCCTTGCCCCCTTGAGCCTCCTGTACGACCTGAGCCTTTCGATGAGCCTTTCCCTCTCCCGTTCCACATCCACCCCCAGTCCCCTTCCTGTGGACGCGCCCAAGAGGTTGTAACCATCTATGACGACATGAAGGGCCATGGAAAGAGATTATCAGAACCTCAGGCCCCTTGCAAGGGACTGAAGGCGGAAGGTGGCCGTTTTATAGGCAACATGGCGTGGGATTGCACATTTTTTGGTCTTTGCGCGTCCACCCTGATCTCGGAACAGGCTGTTTTTACAGCGTATTTACCTTAGGCACATAAATTGCATAACTTACGGCTGCAACCGGAGCCCGTGGTGTTATTAAAGACTTTACACGCACCTTCTGTTATGCTACTGTCTTTGGGCGGGACCTTAACGCCCGGGCCTACACCATTTTATTTCTGTTTGGTTACGCATTTGAAGCTTCCAGCGGCAAGCTGAGGACAGGCGCTCGCTATGCATCTTTTTTAAGGTTAAAAAGGGGGTACAAATGAAAAAAATCGAAGCCATCATAAAGCCGTTCAAGCTCGACGAGGTCAAGGAGGCCCTGAACGAGATAGGTATCAAGGGTATTACCGTATCGGAGGTGAAGGGCTTCGGCAGGCAGAAAGGACACACCGAGCTTTACAGGGGGGCCGAATACGTTGTTGACTTCCTCCCCAAGATAAAGCTGGAGATAGTCGTAAGGGACGACCTCGTGGGCAAGGTGGTCGACACCATCGTCGAGACGGCCAAGACGGGCAGGATCGGCGACGGCAAGGTATTCGTGCTTCCGGTCGAAGAGGTCGTGAGGATAAGGACCGGCGAGAGAGGGGAGGACGCGGTATAGGGTGTCTCGCAGGCCGAAGCCTTCTGTCTTTTCTGTAAACACTGTACACCGTGAAAACAAATTAAGGAGGAAGGAGCAATGACCGCTAAGGAAGTTTTGAAGTACGCAGAGGAGAACAAGGCCCGCATGGTCGATTTGAAGTTCCTGGACTTCATAGGCATATGGCAGCACTTCACCATACCCATCTCCCAGCTCGAGGAGGAGACCTTCGAAGAGGGGCTCGGCTTTGACGGCTCAAGCATCCGCGGCTGGCAGCCCATACATGCAAGCGACATGCTGGTCGTGCCGGATCCGGCTACCGCCGTGATGGACCCCTTCACCGAGACCCCCACACTGAGCGTCATCTGCAACATAGTGGACCCCATAACCAAGGAGCCGTACTCGAGGGATCCCCGGGGTATAGCACAGAAGGCAGAGGCCTACCTCAAGTCCACCGGCATAGGCGACATAGCGTACTTCGGCCCTGAACCGGAGTTCTTCATCCTCGATGACGTGCGCTTCAGCCAGGGGGCTGACCACGGCTTCTACTTCGTGGATTCGGTCGAGGGTATATGGAACAGCGGCAGGGACGAGTGCCCGAACCTCGGCTACAAGCCGAGGCACAAGGAGGGCTACTTCCCTGTGCCGCCGACTGACAGCTTCCAGGACCTGAGAACCGAGATGTGCCTTGTAATGGAGCAGGTGGGCATAGAGGTCGAGTGCCAGCACCACGAGGTCGCAACCGCCGGACAGGGCGAGATAGACATGAAGTTCGACAGCCTCGTCAAGATGGGCGACAAGCTCATGTGGTACAAGTACATCATCAAGAACGTGGCAAGGCGCTGGAACAAGACCGTCACCTTCATGCCCAAGCCGGTCTTCGGTGACAACGGCACTGGCATGCACACCCACCAGTCAATATGGAAGGAAGGCAAGCCGCTTTTCGCCGGCGACGGATACGGCGGGATGAGCGAGACGGCCATGTACTACATAGGCGGCATACTCAAGCACGCGAGGACGCTGAACGCCTTCTGCAACCCGTCCACGAACTCCTACAAGAGGCTCGTTCCCGGGTTCGAGGCGCCGATCAACCTCGCGTATTCGAGCAGAAACCGCTCGGCCGCAGTGAGGATACCGATGTACTCACCCTCTCCCAAGGCGAAGAGGATCGAGGTGAGGTTCCCTGATCCCTCCTGCAACGGCTACCTTGCCTTTGCGGCCATGCTCATGGCCGGCCTCGACGGCATACAGAACAAGATAGACCCGGGCGAACCGCTCGACAAGGACATCTACGGCCTTACGCCAGAAGAGCTCGCAAAGGTCCCGTCCGCCGCTGGCTCGCTCGAGGAGGCCCTTTGCGCGCTGAAGGAAGACCACGAGTTCCTGCTCAAGGGAGATGTCTTCACCCAGGACGTCATAGACACCTGGATCGAGTACAAGACCGTAAACGAGGTGAACGAGATCAAGCTCAGGCCCACCCCGTACGAGTTCGCGCTCTACTTCGATTGTTAGTTGCGAAGAAGGATCGGCTGGTTAAGGCCCGGACGTTTCGAAACGTCCGGGCTTTTTTTCTGCACAGCGGCCGAAGGGCATGACATGCGTGACGCCCGAAGTGAAGAGGCCGCAGTGAAAAGGGCCTGCAAATCACGGTCATTGGCGGTCGGACCCACTTGACAACCCGGCAATACCCACCTACATTTATAACAAAATACAATAGGGGAGGTGGATGTTATGAATCTGAAAAAGCTTGTACCCTGGTCCAGAAGAAAGGAGATACCCGTAAGGAGGGAGGAGGCCGACCCGTTTTTGGCCCTTAAGGAGGAGATGGACAACCTTTTCGAGGAGTTCAGCAGGAGCTGGCTCGACTTCCCGTTTTCGGGTGGAATAGATAGAAGGCTCGAGGGTTATGTGCCGAGGATCGATGTGAGCGAGGACGGCGACGAAATCCTGGTCACGGCGGAGCTTCCGGGAATAGATGAAAAGGACATAGATGTGTCCCTTACAAGGGACGCCTTGACCATAAAGGGGGAAAAGAAGATATCCAAGGAAGACAAGGGCAAGGACTACTACCGCATGGAGAGGTCGTACGGGGCCTTCCACAGGACCATACCGCTGCCCGAAGGGGTCGACACCGACAAGGTGAAGGCCACCTTCAAAAACGGCGTGCTCACGGTTACGCTGCCCAAGACGGCCGAGGCCAAGGAAAGAAAGAAGATCCCTGTCAGCACTTCTTGAGGAGGTGAGGGGGGATGAGAAAAAGGGGTTCCCCGAGGAAGGGAGGTGGGCTGTTCGATGAACTGCGCCGGAGCTGGTCTATCCTTTCTTTTTATGAGCGCTTCGAGCAGATCGTTGCCATAGCACTCACCTTTCTCATATCCATCGTGATAGTGGTATCCATGTACCACCTCTCCATCAACATGGTCGACTTCTTCTGGAGCGGGGCCGACCCGTTGAACCACGCGATGTTCCAGACCATCTTCGGCATGATCATGACCGTGCTAATCGCCATGGAGTTCAAGCACTCGATCCTGAAGGTCTGGGCCAGGAAGAGGAGTGTCGTCCAGGTCAAGACGGTCGTCCTGATAGCCATACTCGCCATAAGCCGCAAGTTCATACTCCTCGACTTCAAGAGTGTTTCCGGGCTCTATCTTGCATCGATGGCCTTTTCAGTGCTGGCCCTGGGTATAGTCTTCAGGCTCGTAAGGGAAAAGGAAGAGCAGCTCGTGTACGAAGGCGCCCAACCCGAGGAATACAAACATGAAAATGAAAAGGAAGAAACCGATTGAGGCCCATCCCGCATATCCATCCGCCCTTCCGCAGGACATTTACAGGTAGTCACGCCAGGGAAATGCCGGATCGCCCGTAACCATGAAGAAGGGGTTGTGCAGGTCCGGCTTGTTGTACCCGAGCGGCCGGCCGTCGAGGTCAATGACCGACCCCCCGGCGCACTCCACCACGCACTGGGCGGCCGCCGTGTCCCACTCCATCGTCGGACCGAGCCTCGGGTAGAGGTCCGCCCGGCCTTCGGCGACGAGGCAGAGCTTGAGGGAGCTCCCCATGGACAGGCACTCGCAGTCGCCGAGCCTTTTTATGAAAGCCTCAAGCTCAGGGCTCCGGTGGGATACGCTTGCAACCACCCTGAGACGATGGCCGCGGTAATCAGAGACCCTGATCCTTTCCCTGCCTGCGCCCTCGGCCTTGAAGGCCCCCATTCCCTCTGAAGCACTGTAGGTGACCCCTGCCGCCGGTGCGTGGACCACGCCGAGTACAGGCCTGTCGCCGTCGATCAGGGCGATATTCACGGTAAACTCCCCCGTCTTCTTGATGAACTCCTTTGTGCCGTCAAGAGGGTCCACGAGCCAGAAGCTCTTCCACCCCTTGCGCCTGCTGTAAGGTACCTCCTGCGACTCCTCGGAGAGTACCGGCAGACCGGGTGAGATACGGTGCAGTCCTTCCACTATGATATGGTGGGCCTCGGTGTCTGCACGTGTAAGCGGGGATTGTTCCTCCTCCCTGCCCTTGTAGCTTACGTCGAATTCGCCGCCCTCGTAGACCTTCATGACGGCACCCCCGGCACGCTCGGCCAGTTCAGCGACCCTCTGTAACAGGGATTCGTTCGGTTGTTTCATCATGCATACCCTTGCGGCTGACAGGTAACCTGACGGCGGCTCACTTCGACCCGCCTTTATGCAGCCTGACTATCCTCTTTATGATCTCTGTCGTGGACCTTCCCCGTGCAAGCCTTATTCGGCTTACCCTCCCGCCGTGGCGTTTTACCACCTCGGCCCCTGCTATCTCGCCTTCCTTCCAGTCCGCTCCCTTTACGAGTACATCCGGCCTTATCCGTTCTACGAGCCTGAGCGGGGTTTCGTCCGAGAAGAGGACCACGTAATCGACCGGATCGAGGGCCGAAAGGACCTCGGCACGGTCTTTTTCCCCCACGACAGGCCTTCCGCCGCCCTTTATCTTTCTTACCGAAGAGTCGCTGTTGAGCCCCACGACAAGGATGTCCCCGAGGGACTTGGCCTTTCTGAGGTACCTCACGTGGCCGGCGTGGATGATGTCAAAGCACCCGTTCGTAAAGACGATCCTTCGCCCCTTCTTTCTCTCTGCATCGAGCTTCTCAATGAGTCTTCTCTGTGAAATGAACTCGCCCATCGTATCGAAGTCGCCTCGGGAATGCACGGTGAGCATCCCGAACCGCTTTTTGCATACATCGCTCACCGCAAGGACAGACCGTATCTTTTATCATACACTCACGGCCCTGGCAAGCGTTACTACACGTGGCTCACCTCCGGCCCTCCTTATGACCCTGGCGCACTCCCTTACCGTGGCACCGGTGGTATAGACGTCGTCGACAAGGAGAACCGTCCTGTCCTTGAAGGCAGAAGGATCCGTGATATCAAAGGCCCCCCTGACGTTTTCTACGCGTTCCCGTTCCTTGAGCTGTATCTGGGGGCGTGTGTAACGTGTCCTTATAAGGCTCAGGTAATCCAGCCTCGCCCCGAGCGTGCTCGCAACCCTCCGCGCCAGTACAAGCGACTGGTTGAAGCCGCGTTGCCTGAGCCTCTTTTTGTGAAGGGGCACCGGTACCACGAGATCTGGCCTTTCGGCCTCGAAGGGCCCGAGGGCCTCCGTTATAAGGTCGCCGAGCGGGCGCGCAAGCGCACCGTCGCCCGCGTACTTGAACCTCCGGATCGCCTCGGCCATGGTGCCCTCGTAGGCAAAGGCGCTCCGTGCCTTGACAAAGGGAGCCTTTCTCTTTATACACTCCCCGCAGGTGTGCTCCCCTGCCTGCTGCGATGTGAACGGCACGCCGCACACCGTGCAGAGAGCGCCCTCTATACGCTTAAGCCCAGAAAGGCACACTGCGCAGAGCCCGCGGTCTTCCACGAGCCCGGACCTGCACAGGGGGCACACCGGCGGAAACAGCAGGTTTATAAAGGAACGGAGGATGGTATCGACAGGCGAACGCATACCTTTCAGGCGTTCTTTTCATTTCCGTCGTTTCCGGTGTCTTCCGGTGCGACGGGGATCGTTATATGGAATGTGCTCCCCTGCCCGACGGAACTTTCCACGGTTATCTCGCCGTGGTGGTCCCTCACTATCCCGTAGCTTATGGACAGCCCCAGACCGGTGCCCTGGCCGACCTCCTTTGTGGTGAAGAAGGGCTCGAATATCCGGTCGATTATGCCTTCCGGTATGCCGCTGCCGGAGTCCCGGAAGCTTGCCCTGACGTACCTCCTTCCCTCCTTTTCGATGCAGCCGGTGGAGATACGCAGCGTGCCTCCGTTCGGCATGGCGTCCCTCGCATTGGCCACGAGGTTTATCACGACCTGCTCCAGCCTGTTGGCATTGCCCATGATGAGAGGGAGGGGGGACAGGTTGAATTCGACATTGATGCGGCGCTTCCTTAGAAGCTGGTTTATCATGAGGAACGCATCCTCGATGACCTTGTTGAGATCGGTCAGCTCGAACCTCTGCTCATCGAGCCGCGAGAAGACCCTCAGGTGGTTTATCACCTTCTCCATCTTCCTTGTGGCATCGTCTATGATCCTCAACTTGTCGTACTCAGGAGAGTCCTCGTCGGCCCTTTTGAAGAGGTGCTGCGCAAGGCCCCTTATCACCGTCAGGGGCTGGTTCAGCTCGTGGGCAAGCCCCGCGGTAAGCTCGCCGAGGGCTGTGAGCTTGGTGGACTGTACGAGCTGCGCCTGCGTCTCCTTGAGCTTTGTGTAGGCCTCTTGGAGTTCTCTCTCGCTCTGGTCAAGGTTACGCAGCATGTAGAGTATCCCCTCCCTGAACTCCTCGAGGTCCCGTACGCGCTTGGTGAGCTCTTCCCTGGTGGTTTCAAGCTCCCTGCGCAATGCGTTCTGTCTTCTGAGGTCACGAAGAAGCAGTATGGTCAGCCCGGCGGCCTCGTCTTCGGCCTTGAAGGGTGCTGCGGTGACGGAGACCGGGATCTCCTCACCCCCGGCGGACAGGCAGTGGAGCTCGAGGCCGCGTACGGACCCTTCCTTCTCCATCCTCGACAGCAGGGCGTCGACGGCCCTTTTTTCCTTGCAGATACGGTCGAGGCCTTCACCTATGATCTCTTCCTCTGGATACCCGAGCATATCGACCAGGGCCTTGTTCACCGTCCTTATCCTGTCCCCTTTTTCGAGGACCACGAGCGCATCCTCCATGGTGATCATGATGCGCTCCAGCAAACCCATGGTAAGCGAGAGCTCTCCGGCGGCCCTGGAGATCGAATCCTTTATGTCCCGGGATGCGCGGGGATGGTCTGTCTTCCTCCCGCCGGCGCCGGCTAGGCTGGTGAGCCTGCCGACCGAGTCGAGAAAGACGGAGAACGGCGCCAGTATGCTCCTTGAAAGCATCACCCCTGCCGCCGCACCTACCACCACGGCCACGGCCAATGCTATCAGGGTTATCTCCTGGAGAACGGTCTTTATCTCACTAGAGGGAAGCTCCCTGTGCTTTGCGAAGAGGATGTCGTAGTCCGGGATGAAGGCGTAGACGAGCGCCATTATAACGACCGGTATGACCGCCGTTACGACGAACAGGAGCGTTATCCTCTTGGAGAATCTTTTGAGTGCGCTTTCGTGTGTTTCTTCTTCCATGAAGCCCTTCCGTGGTACCGCACGGCCCCTTTGCATCGCGCCTTACGTTTTACAGCACAACGTTCACTTCCGCGGCTTTAGCCCCTCCCTTATCTCCTGCATCTTCATCTCGCGCCGCACGGCTATCAGGGCGAACTCCTCGAGGTCCTTTACCGTCCTTCTCAGCTGCTCGGAGGTCTCCTCGGCCTGTTTCTTGGCCTCCTTGAGTTCATCCATCATCCTTTTGGTCTTCTCCACGTCCTTTGCGGCCGCGCGGCATCCTATGACCTCGCCGCCCTTCCAGACCGGTACGATGTTGAACTCAAAGTGCCTGAGCTCCCTGCGCAATACCATCGGTATCTGAAGGCTGTTGACCGACCTGCCCCTCAGCGCCTCGTCCATCAGCTTTTGCACGACCTGGCGTTCCTTCTCATGGACAAACGAGCAGAATGCCTTCCCGACAAGCTCGTCTTCCCTGTAACCGGTCCAGAGCTGGCCCATCCTGTTGACGAACTGGATACGGCCGTTTCTGTCGAACTCGAAGACCGCCACCGGCATGGTCTCAACAAGGTCGCGGTAATGCGCGGTCGTTTCGCGAAGCGAGAGGGCCATCTCGTTGTAAGAATTTGCAAGCTGTGCGAGTTCGTCACCGCCCCTGACCTCGATCCTGTGGCTGAAGTCCCCTCTTCCTATGCGTTCGATCCCGCTGGTTATCTTTGAAAGCGGGCGGAGTATGCGATGGATGAGGACGGTCAGCACAAGGCCCAGCGCTATGAGGGACAGTGCCGTAAGGACCACGAGGACCTCTTTGTAGCGCAGGATCTTGCGGCTTGAGGTCTGATCCATCAGGAACACCGTTCTGTTGAGGGATTCCATGAACATGGGAAGGAGCTTCCTGTCGAAGTAGGCGTGTTTCTCTTTAAGATCCTCCTCTGGAAGGGCCAGATAGTCCTTCAATTCCCTTTTTACTACGGCCCATTCCCTGAGGTTGTCATCCAGGGCCTTGATGACTTTAGGATCCTTGACCTTCAGAAGCCCTCTTTCGGGGTCCCCGTCTTTCAGACCGTGAAGGATCGCCTCAAACTCCTCCATCTCCCTGGAAAGTTCCTTCTTAAGGTCCTTCCTTCCGGCGCCCGGGACGTTGCAGATCCTTTCAACGAGGTAGGCCAGCCTGTAGGTACGGTAGCGCTCCTGGCCGGCGAAGTTTATACGGGTGGAGTCTCCTTTCAGTGTCTCTGCAAAGTATAAACCCAGGATGAGCAGGACGAGTATGAGAACGGAGACGATGCTCAAGGTGGTAATTGTGATGCCCCGTATACTCATAGGTGAGGTCTGTCTCAGGGGTATCGCTCCGGCAATAGATGGTCTTTTCTAATTGTTGCGGGTCCGGTAAGTACCTGACCGGTGAACCAGCCGGTTCGGAGCGAAGAGTCGTGTAAACAGAAGATAACATATCTTTTCACATCCGTCAACAAAGCCCATGGGGCCGGCAATTTGAGGTAACGTCAAATATTTTGTGTCATAAGGAAAGGGGCAGCGGTTCGTTGTTTTTTGTTTTCATAGGTAAAGACTGCGTATAGTATTCTTTCGATGCTCGTTCTGTCGCTGAAGACCCCCATGGGTCTTGTCCTCCTACGTACCTCCCGA
>WGEY01000060.1 GCA_015492495.1 Deltaproteobacteria bacterium
ATCTTATACAACAGGCGTTCGTGGTTTGTCAAGCTGTTTTTTTGATGACGAGGACAAGCTGGTTATAGCGGGGTATCTTAGGCAGGACAGGACATCAGAGCCTTTCGAAGTGGGGACGCAGCGCCGAGAGGGTCTCCAGGAGGTGTTCGGGGATCACACGGACCTCTGCCAGGAGGGGCATGAAGTTCGTGTCTCCGCTCCAGCGAGGGACGATGTGCCAATGCAGGTGATCTTCGATGCCCGCGCCGGCGGCTTGGCCGATGTTGAGGCCTATATTGAATCCGTCCGGGTTGAAGATCTGCCTGAGTACGGCCACCGAGTGGCGCAGCAGCCTGAAGACATCGATGGACTCTTCTACCGTGAGCGCCTCCAGGTCGGCCTCGTGCCTCTTTGGCGCGACCATCAGGTGTCCGTTGTTGTAGGGGTATCTGTTCAGCAGCACCATCGACAGGCTGCCGTCGAAAAGAAGAAGGGACTCCTCAGCCTCCTTTTCAGGGGCGTCGCAGAATATACAGCCATCGGGCTTTTCACCCTTTATGTACTCGATACGCCAAGGAGCCCAGATCTGTTTCATGGTTCCTGTTTTTATGGTGTTGGCTTTATGGTGTTGACCCTTTGTTTGAATTCCTTGCCGGCCTTGAAGAAGGGTACCTTCTTGGACTCCACAATTATGCCTTCACCGGACTTGGGGTTGCGTCCCCGGCGGGCGTCCCTCTGTTTTACCTTGAAGCTTCCAAAGCCCCGTATTTCGATCTTTTCACCCCGTGCCAGGCTCTCTGCTATGCTCTTGAACAAGGTCGAGACTATGATCTCAACATCCCGCTTCGTAAAGTTTGCGGTCTTGGATGCCACCTCTTCGATAAGCTCACTCCTGGTCATACAGCCTCCTCCTTCTTATCTTACGAAATCTGGCAAAAGATACATTATGCGTGCGCCGAAGACGAGCTCTCCGATGGACCTCGTCGTGTTTTCGCCCAAAAGGATGCTCAAAAGGCCCTTGGGCTTCTTCGGATGTATCACCGACGGTCTGCCTTCTATCCCTGCAAGCCTGGCGACCAGGTCTATTGCATCCTGCTGGTTCCCCAAGACGTCAACGAGACCGTGTTCAACGGCCTGTGCGCCTGAAAAGATCCTGCCGTCGGCTATCCTTTCCACCTGCTCGCGCTTCAATCCACGCCCTTGGGCCACCGCATCCACGAACTGGCGGTGCACATCGTCTATAACATCCTGCAGAAGCCTGACATCCTCCTGGCTCATCTCCCTCAGGGGAGATGCCACATCCTTGAACCTGCCGCTCTTGACAACGTATCCCTTGAGGCCGAGCTTCCTGAACAGGTCCTCCACGTTTATGAACTCTATTATGACCCCTATGCTGCCTGTTATCGTGCCCGGGTTTGCGACTATCTTGTCCGCAGCCGCCGCGATGTAATATCCCCCTGAGGCCGCGACTCCTCCCATTGAGGCAACCACCCTTTTCGTACGCCTGAGCCGCTTGACCTCCCTGTATATCTCCTGCGCAGGCCCTACCGCCCCGCCAGGAGAGTTTATCCGCAGAACGACGGCCTTCACGTCATCACGTTCCGCGTAGTGTCGTATCTCGTCCGTTATAGCCGCAGAGTCACTGATAATACCTTCGATGTCTATAATCGCTACTTTCTCGCCGAATGGAAGGTTCGAATCCCTGCTGAGGATCGAGATGATGATTGACAGGACGATGATTGCAAGAAAGAAGGCACCGACAGCAGCCAGAAGATTTCTAATGGCAGCCCATTTCATGGGTACTATTCATCCTCTTTGACTTCGTCTTGCCCCGCGGCCTCTTCTACTGTTGCAGATTCTTCGGTCTCCTTGCCCTCACAGGGTTCCGCCCCCCCGGTATCGTCTTGTCCTTCCTGTTGGGAGTGCGTTTGCTCAGAAGCCACCGCCTCTTCAGTGGATTCACAGGCCGGCTCATCCCGCGCCCCTTCCGCCGCAGATTCGGTTTCGGGCTTGTGTTTCTTCCTTATGCTGAGACCGATCTTTTTTTCATCGGAGTTCACATTGAGTATCTCGACCTCGACATGGTCGCCTACGGCTATCTTTCCGCCCTTTTTCTGCCCCCTGTTGAGCTCGGATATGTGCACAAGCCCTTCGAGTCCGTCCTCTATCTCGACGAAGGCGCCGAAGTCGGCGATACTCGTCACCTTCCCGTCCACGATCATGCCGGGCTTGTAACGCTCTTCCACCTTGTCCCACGGATTCCTCTCGAGCAGTTTGGTGCTCAGTGAGAACCTGTATGCATCCTTGTCGATGTTCAGCACCACGGACTCGATCTCCTGGCCCCTTGTAAAGAGCTCGGAAGGGTGCTTCACCTTTTTCCACGAGAGGTCCGATATATGGACGAGCCCGTCTATGCCTTCGTCGACCCCGACGAAGATACCGAAGTCGGTTATGTTCTTTACCACGCCCTTTATCCTGCTGCCGGGCGGGTACTTCGACGCAAGGGCCTCCCATGGATTCGGTTCGACCTGCTTGAGTCCCAAAGAAAGCCTCTTCGCCTCGGTGTCCATGTCAAGCACGACCACTTCAACATGGTCGCCCACCTTGACCTTCTGCGAAGGATGACGTATCTTCGTCCATGCCATCTCGGAGATGTGTATCAGACCCTCCAGGCCCTCCTCGATCTCAACGAAGGCACCGTAGTCCGCTATATTGACCACCCTGCCCTGAACCTTGGATCCAACGGGATACCTCTCCTTGGCCGTAAGCCACGGATCGGGTTTGGTCTGCTTGAGCCCCAGCGATATCTTTACCGCTTCGCTGTCGAACTTCAGGACCTTAACCTTTATCCTGTCGCCTATCTTGACTATCTGGGAAGGATGGGAGACCTTTCCCCACGAAAGATCGCTCAGGTGAACAAGCCCGTCTACCCCACCGAGGTCGACGAAGGCCCCGTAATCGGTGATGTTCTTTACAACACCCTCCACTATGGCACCCTCGTGAATGTTCTCGAGGGTCTGTTTCCTCAGAAGCTCCCTCTCCTTTTCAAGGATGACGCGCCTTGAAACGATTACGTTGTTCTTTCTCCTGTTGTACTTTATGACTCTGAACTGGAAGGTCTTTCCTGTGAAGCTGTCGGGCTCTCTTACAGGCTTGAGGTCGATCTGCGAGTTTGGAAGGAAGGCTATAACCCCCTGAATGTCTACATGAAAGCCGCCTTTGACCCTTTTTACTATAGTGCCTTCTATGTTGGTGCTCTTGTTGTAGGACTCGATCAGTTCGTCCCAGACCTTCAGCTGGTCCGCCTTCAGCTTGGAGAGGACCACGTAGCCGAGTTCGTCTTCCCATCTTTCAAGCAAAACCGATATCTCCTGCCCCACATCCACGGTCGCCTGTCCGTCCTTGCCCATGAACTCCTTCAGCGGTACCACACCCTCGGACTTGTAACCGATGTCCACTATCACGGAGTCGTTGGCTATCTTTACCACCGTTCCCTTTACAAGTTCACCCTCCTGCGGCTCCCTGAAACTCTCCTCGTAAAGCTTCTCGAACTCGTTTTCAAAGCTCTCCGGAGGTTGTTGAGACTTGTTGTCCTCTATGCCGTTCATCAAAAAAATCTCCCTGAAGTGTGACTTTATTTTTTAAAACAATAATATACCATAGCGATGTACCGAGTTCAACCATAATAACGTGTTCGTAACGAACGTTCAACCGCGTGTTTTGGTTGCCGGCGGCCCGCCTTCTGCCCGAGGCGTATCGGCGTCCGGTTCGGAAGCCCCCTCCGCACCCGCCGGGGTACGGCCTTTCACCCTCTCTATGACATCGTGTATTATCCAGTCCGGCGTTGATGCGCCTGCGGTTATGCCGAGCCGTTCGACCCCTTCAAACCATCCCTCTTCCATCTCGTCGGCCACTTCTATGTGGTAGGTCTTGGGCTGGATGGAACGGCATATCTCAGCCAGTCGCCGCGTGTTGGCGCTGTTTCGGCCGCCGACCACTATCATGCAGTCGACCGTTCGGGCGAGCTCGATGCTCTCCTTCTGCCTGATGGACGTTGCGTTACATATGGTGTTGTATATCTTGAGCTCCGAGGCCTTGGTCAGGCAGAAGCCCGTTATCTCCTTCAGCCTTTCCAGGCTCTGCGTGGTCTGGGCAACGATGCCTATCTTCTTCTTTCTCGGCAACCCCTCGAGCTCCTCCACGGTGGATGCGACTATTATGTCGCCGGAGCCGTAGCTTACGAGCCCCTTGACCTCCGGATGCTCCTTCTCTCCCACGACTATCACTGTGTAGCCTTCCTTTGTCAGCCGCGAGACGAACTCCTGCGTCTTTTTTACGAACGGGCAGGTCGCATCCACGACCTTGAGCCCTTTGTCATAGGCCGCATCGAGGTCCTGTGCCTTTACGCCGTGTGACCTTATGATAAGGGTGCCGCCTTCGATCTCGTTGATGTCCTTCTTGGGGTGGATGTTGTAGGAGTCTTCGAGCTTCTTTACCACCTGAGGGTTGTGGATGATGGGGCCGAGCGTTGAGATGCCGCCACCGCCTTCCTCGACGCAGTTGCTCGCGATGTTGATGGCCCTCTTGACCCCGAAACAGAACCCCGCCGATCTAGCTATCAGTACCTCCACCTGCAAGCCTCTCCTCTACGATCTCCATTATCCTTTCCTCCACTTCCCTTATCCCCAGCTCCGTTGTGTCGATATGCACCGCGTCATCGGCCTTCTTCAACGGAGAGTGAGGCCTGTTCCTGTCGCGTTCATCCCTCTCCTCTATCTCCCTGGCCACATCCTCCACGGCGCGAACGGCATTAGACGGCGCAAGCTGGGTATATCGTCTCTCTGCCCGCGCCCTGCTCGATGCGTCGAGGTAGATCTTCACCTCGGCATCCGGGAAGACCACCGTGCCTATGTCCCTGCCCTCCATCACCACGCACCCATCGCGAGCGATGCGCCTTTGAAGCTCTACGAGGAACTCTCTCACCTTCCTCCTGGTCGACACTATGGAGGCGAGCTTCCCGGCGGAAGGCTCGCGTATCCTGTCGGTGTAATCCCTGCCGTTCAGGAAGATCCTTTCTCCTTCGTCGCCGAAGCGGAACTCGACCCTTTCGCAAAACCTCTCGAGTGCATCTTCATCGTCCACATCAACGCCTTCGTCATGGGCGGCCACGGCGAATGCGCGGTACATCGCACCGGTGTCGATGTACCGAAAACCGAGCCTCCTGGCTATTATCCTGGATATGGTGGACTTGCCGACACCGGAAGGTCCGTCTATGGCTATGACCGGTCCGCGCCTGTTCATCGCGAGGCCACCCTGTCAAGCGAATCAAAGAAGCCAGGGAAAGACACATCAACGCACCCGGGATCTTCTATCTCGACCCCGTTCCTCGACCAGAGCCCGGCCACGGCCATGGCCATGGCGATACGGTGGTCGCCGTGGCTCGACACTGAACCGCCCTCGATCCTCCCGCCGCTCCCCGCGCCTCTGATCACTATCCCGTCCTCGAGCTCTTCTGTTTCGACACCCGTATTCCCGAGCACCTCCGACATCACGGCTATCCTGTCGCTCTCCTTTACCCTCAACTCCCCTGCACCGCGTATGGTGGTACTTCCCCGGGCAAACGAGGCCGCCACACACAAAACCGGGAACTCGTCAATGGCCGGAAGCAACTCCGCGCCGTCGATCTCAACGCCGCGCAGTTCGGAGCTTCTGACACGGATGTCGCCCGAAGGCTCCCAGTCGTCGGTTGCGTTGAGCACGTCTATTGCCGCGCCCATCTTCCTCAGTATGTCGATTATGCCGCACCTTGTCGGGTTCAACCCCACGCCCTTTATGACGAGCTCCGAGCCTGGTGTGACGAGCGCACCGACTATAAAGAAGGCGGCTGACGAAATATCGCCCGGTATGTGGACGGTGCGTGCCTTCAGCTCATCGGTCTTTCGTACCGTAACCCTTGTCCCCTCGGAATCGAGCCTCGCCCCGAAGAGCCGCAGCATCCTCTCGGTATGGTCCCTGCTCCTTCTCGGCTCCTCTATGACGGTTTCGCCCTCGGCGTACAGGCCGGCGAGGAGGAGCGCCGATTTGAGCTGGGCGCTCGCCACAGGGGTGGTGTAGCTTATGCCCCTGAGGCCGTTCCCGTTTATGGCTATAGGAAGGTACTCGCCGCCTGCCCTGCCCGCGATCGATGCGCCCATGAGCGAAAGCGGGCCGACGACCCTCTTCATGGGCCTCTTTCTGAGTGAGCCGTCCCCTGTTATAACCGAAAAAAACGGCTGCGGCGCAAGGAGGCCGGCCATGAGACGCGCCGTTGTTCCGGAGTTGCCGGCATACAAGACATCGTCCGGCTCCCGGAGGCCGTGCATGCCGACACCCTCTATCGAAAGCTCCGATGGAGAAGGACGTTCCATGCGGACCCCCATCGCCCTGAAGGCCTCCACGGTCCTCATGTTGTCCTCGCCTTCGAGAAAACCTGAAATCACCGACGTGCCCGTTGCGATGGATGCCATGATAACGGCCCTGTGGGAGATGGACTTGTCTCCGGGTACGGAGATCTCACCCCTCAGGCCGTCCGACGGGAATACCTTTATCGCTTCTCTGGTCATTCTGGAAACCTTTGCCAATGGCACAGGCAGCAGAGCCCTGAGGCCCCGCCGCCTTATTCCTTAAGAGAGTCCCTTACCTTCTTGGCCCTTTCGAACTCCCTCTGGATCTCATCGAGGTCCTCTTTCTCTATGTGCTCCCTGATGCGCCCGAGCCTGTTCTGGAAGTCCTCTATCACCTCGAGCAAAGCGTACTTGTTTACGACGCATATGTCCCTCCACATCTCCGGCGAGCTGGAGGCTATGCGCGTGAAGTCCTTGAAGCCGCCGGCCGAGTAGGCAAGGACGTCGTGGTTCATCTCCTCGATGTCGGCTACCGTGTTCACCGGCGTGTAGGCGACCACGTGAGGCAGGTGGCTAATGGCCGCGACAGTGATGTCGTGGGTGCAGGGGTCCATCACCACCACCTCGGACCCGGCCGCCTCCCACATGGCCTTAACCTTGCGCAACGCCCCCGGGTCCGTATCGCCCGTAGGTGTGAGTATGCACTTTCTGCCATGGAACAGTGTGCCGAAGGCCGCCGAGGCGCCGGAGTGTTCCGTGCCTGCTATGGGGTGTCCCCCGACGAAGAAGACCCCTTCAGGCATAAGGGGATCGACCTCTGCGACCACGCCGCCTTTCACGCTGCCGGCATCCGTGACTATGCACCCCTTCTTGAGGTGTGGAGCGGCCTCCTTGACGACCTTCGCGATACTCAAGACGGGCACGGAGATGAAAACGAGGTCACTGTCCCGGACCCCTTCCGCTATGTCGGTTGTGTAGGAGTCTATGATCCCGAGCCTCTCGGCGGTGCGCAGGTTCTCTGTCCCCCTGCCCACACCCACGACCGTGTCGCACAACCCCTTTTCTTTGAGCACGATGGCGAGCGAGCCTCCTATGAGGCCCACGCCTACCACAGAAACCTTCCTGAAGTGTATACGCTCGGTATTCATCTCAAAGCACCGCGGGATGAGGATGAGGCGGTGTCTAAACCGTCCTGCCCACCGTGGCGGCGATACCTCCTATCATCTTCATGAGCTCTGCGAACTTGGCCGGCTTCAACGACTGTTCACCGTCGCAGAGGGCGTTCTCGGGGTCAGAGTGCACCTCTATCATGAGGCCGTCGGCGCCCACCGCCACGGCGGCCATGGAGAGCGGTGTCACAAGCGACCACTTGCCCGTGGCATGGCTGGGGTCTATGAAGACAGGAAGGTGGGTCTCCTGCTTGAGGACCGGAACGGCGCTCAGATCAAGGGTGTTGCGTGTAGCGGTCTCGAAGGTCCTTATACCGCGCTCGCAGAGGATGATGTCCGTGTTGCCCTGCGAGGCTATGTATTCCGCCGACATCAGGAACTCCTTGATGGTGGCGGCCAGACCGCGCTTGAGGAGCACCGGCTTTTTGACCCTCCCGACCTCTGTAAGGAGGCGGAAGTTCTGCATGTTCCTCGCCCCTATCTGTATGATGTCCACGTATTCGCAGAGAAGTTCTATGTCGCGTGGGTCCATGAGCTCGCTGACTATCGGAAGCCCCGTCTCTTTTTTCGCCTCGGCCAGGAACTTCAACCCCTCTTCCCCGAGCCCCTGGAACGAATACGGAGACGTCCTCGGCTTGAAGGCACCGCCCCTCAGGAAGCTTGCGCCTCCCTCCTTGACCTTGGTGGCACAGTCCTTGAGAAGGTCCATGGTCTCGACACTGCACGGCCCTGCTATGACCCGGACCTCCTTTGCGCCTATCTTCGTCCCCATGACGTCTATCACGGTGGGCTCCGCCTTGAAGTCCCTGCTTACCACCTTGTAGGGCTTGAGTATGGGCATGACCTTCTCGACGCCGGGAAGCGCCTCCAGCGGGGTCGAGGCCAAAAGCGACTCGTCCCCTATGGCACCTATTATCGTCCTCTCTTCGCCCTTTGAGAGATGGACGGCGAGACCAAGGGACTTGATTCTATCCACGACGTGGCTTATCTCTTCCTCGGTTGCGCTCTTTTTGAATACTATGATCATCTAATCCTCCTCCCGCAGTGTGTTTTTGTCGCGGAGAAAACCCGTTTCTTCCCTATCTGCCTGCGGATATGACTTCTTCGAATGTCTTCACGAAACGCCTGTTCTCTTCGGGTGTTCCCACCGTGACCCGTATGTATTCATTCAGGCCGTAGCTGGCCATGGGCCTTACTATGACCCCCCTTCTGAGAAGCCCGTCGTATACCGCGGCTCCGTCGCCGACATTTACGAGAAAGAAGTTGGCCTGCGTGGGGACACAGTCGAAGCCCATCCTGTGAAGCTCACCAAAGAGGTATCGAAGCCCATTTGTGTTACAGTCCCTGGACCTCTCCACGTGGCCCGAGTCGTCGAGCGCCGCGCATGCAGCCACTTGGGCAAGGCTGTTTACATTGAACGGCTGTCGCACCCTGTTGAGATAATCAACGATAGTGGGATGCGCTACACCGTAGCCTATCCGCAGACCCGCAAGCCCGTATATCTTTGAAAAGGTCCTAAGGACCACAACAGGCCTGCCTTCCCTTACGTACCCGATGGAGTCGGGGAAGTCGGCGTCCGTCACATACTCGTAATAGGCCTCGTCCAGACAGACTATCACGCCCTCGGGCAGGTCGTCCAGGAATCCGCCCATTTCCTCCGCACACACGGTCGTGCCGGTCGGGTTGTTCGGATTCGAGATAAAGACAAGCCGCGTCCTGGACGTCACGGCGTTCCTTACGGCCGCGAGGTCGATCCTGAGCCCCCTCAGCGGGACCCTGACGGCCCTTGCGCCAGCGGCCTGGACGACGAGCGGATAGACCGCGAAGGACGGATCCCCCATAACGGCCTCGTCACCCTTCTCAAGGAAGGTCCTTACAAGAAGCTCTATTATCTCGTTCGAGCCGTTTCCGACGACAAGGCGGTCCGCCTCTATATCCAGGAACTCCGAAAGCCTCCTTTTGAGGTAAAAACACGACCCGTCCGGATACCTGTTGAGCTTCGTCAACGCCCCCTTTACGGCCTCGACGGCCATGGGCGAAGGACCGAGCGGGTTTTCGTTGCTCGCAAGCTTTATGGATCCAGTAAGGCCGAGCTCACGCTCGAGCTCCTCGATGGGCTTTCCGGGAGGATAGGGCACGAGTCCGCATATATTGCCTGCTACCTTTATCTTGAGCTCTTTGCCAGTCACCTGCATGGACATCCACGGGCAATCTCATGTGTTTTGTTAGGTTTCATATATAACAGGCTGAAATTACTTGGATTTCGGATACGAGCCGAGGATCTTGATAAAAGAGCACATACCTTCAAGCTCCGAGATCGCGGTCTTTATCTTTCTGTCCGACATGTGTCCGTCGATGTCCAGGTAGAAGAGGTACTCCCACGCCTTTGTCTTCATGGGCCTCGACTCTATCTTGGTAAAGTTTATCCCCCTCTTGGCAAACGGCTCCAGCATCCTGTACAGGGCGCCCGGCGCATCCTTTATGGCGAAGAC
>WGEY01000061.1 GCA_015492495.1 Deltaproteobacteria bacterium
TCGGAGATATCGAGGGAGATGGGCCTGCCGCTCAGCACACTCAGAAGATACATGGACCTCCTCGAGGTCACATACCAGATATATTTCCTGAGACCCTATTTCGTGAACATTGGCAAGCGCCTGATCAAGATGCCGAAGCTCTACTTCGGCGACAGCGGCATGGCCTGCCATCTCTCGGCAGTCGAGGACTGGAAGACCCTTGAGCGGCAGGGCAGGGTCGGCAGCATGGTCGAGACATGGGCGGCCTCGGAGCTGAGAAAGCTCGTATCCATCGGAGGGGTAAGGTATCAGCTCTATTTCTGGCGCACCTATGCAGGACGGGAGGTCGATTTTATAATTGAGCACGGTGGGAGGATCGTTGCCATAGAGGTGAAGTGGTCTCAGAGGCTGGAGAGTTCCGACCTCGCAGGGCTCAAGGACTGCGCCGGAGACCTTAAGGGAAGGCATGTCATGTCGATTCTCCTTTATCCAGGAACGGAGCTTGTCGCTGTTGATAAGCAGACCATTGCGATGCCGTTCGGGGTCTTCTTCGGGATTGATTGATGATGGATAAAGGAAAAATCGTGCCCTTCCGCCCAACCGAGCCTTTTACAAAGGAGGCCAAGGAGAGATGGAGAGGACACCGAAAAGAGGGCTAAAGAGAGATACTGCGTGTGGCCGAGGTGGGCCGGGTGAGGGCTGTCAGAAAATGTGCGAAAAAATGTTGACACTATCTTGACGAACCATTTTGCTACACATTAGGATCGACAATGAATAGACTCACCTCGCCCGGTCCTCGTGAATAAGCCTTGCGCTGTCCGAGAATTTGCGCCCCTTGAAGCGTTTGCGGAACTCTTCGAGCATCCTCCTTGCCGTCTCCATGTCCACCCTGGGCTCAAGCGCGGCCTGCTCAAGGATGAGCTTCACCTCGCTCTGGAGAGAACGCCCGTTCTCCAAGGCGCGCTTTTTAAGGCGCTCTACAACTTCCTTGCCCAGGTTGCGAACCAGTATCTGCGCCATAAACTGTCTTCCAGCAAGTCCCGCACAATCCGCTCAGCGCACCTTCAGCTCCTCACGGATTTTTTCCGACAGGAATATCTTAAGGAGCGACTGGTAGGGCACGTCCCTTTTGTGGGCAAGGAGTTTTAGTTCCTCAAGCATCGCCTCAGGAAGCCTAAGGGAAATGGTCTTCAGCGAAGGCTTAAGCTCTGGCAGTACGACCCGCTTTGCTCTCTTCCAATCCACATACTCGGTCGAGTCGCGGGTAGCCCAGAACTACCTCACCTCGTCTTCGTTCTTGAACTTCGGTATTTTCCTTGCGGTTCATATCCCTTGCCGATATTACCCGGATAAGGTTCCGGCGGATGGTAAATACGACAAAGAGCATCCTGCTCCCGTCCGTATGGCCGAGAGCATAGAAGCGGTTTTCCTTCTCCTAATGCTTGACGTCGTCCGCAACCACCAGAGGCCGGTTGAAGAATATCTCCTCGCACTCCGTAAGTTACCGCTCGAGTCCGAGCCTTTCCCAGAGCCACGAGGCGTCGAACCAGGGTTCTCCCCTGCGCTTTCTGTGCTCCTCCGAGTTTTCAATCGACTTGAGAAGCTCTGCGACCTTCTTCTTCCCCCACGGCCTTTTTACCGCCTCAAGTGGTGTCCTGCCCTCCAGGACGGGGATCTTTTCGTTGAGCCAGTTCTCGTAGTACCTCCGCATGAGCAGTTCATAGAACTCCTGCTCCAGCTCCTGCGAGACACCGGTATCGGGGTCCTCGCGGGTCTCTTCTCGCAGGATCTCGGGCAGATCCTTCAGGGCCTGGGAAGGGTCCTGGAGCGTATCGGCCCTGTGGGTTATCAAGCCATCGAAGGTGTCAAGGAGAAGGGTCTTCCCCCTTTCGAGCCGCTCGACCGAGTTGCACTCGAGCTCGAGCGAGCCGTCCTTTATCCTGACCGTACCCAGGATCGTCGCCGAACCGTCTTCCTTGTATTCATCGAGCCATCTGAATACACCTTCTTCCACCTCTTCAAGCTCGTGCATCTTCCCGAGCCCGGCGGATACGGCCTGCCGATCCACGCAGTCGAAGAACGCCTTGCAGAAGACCACGGGCTCGCCGCTTGATGTAATAAGCACGGGCATGAAGGGCTCACGTATGTTTTCGTACCAGTAGTAATTGAAGAGATCGCCGTTTCGCTTGAGGAAGTCGCGCATTGTGGCTTCCGGAAAGTTTTTCCTGTAATTCCTGAAGCTCCCTTTCAAGTGGTCTATGATCGCCTTCTTATCCTCTATCGGGTACGGGTATATGCCGCCGCTCATGACGATACCGCCATCGAGGCGGATAAGCCTCGTGGCGAGTATGTCCCATTGTCTCAGGCTACTTGTCGCCGTCTTCTCCCTCACGTGGTGCTCCCCTCCAAGGAGGAGATCCTTCAGCACCATGCCTTGCCCCGGGAAGACATCCTGCACCTCGTAGAGGCTTATGACCGCATCGTTCATCCTGTGAAGGAGATCCCTTTCTTCGGGACCAAGTGTCCCGGTACCCTCCATGTAAAGCTCTATAAGGGTCTTGTCTCCTTCATCGGGTCTCCAGTCATGAATGAACCATTCCCACATATTTATGTTGGCAAGGTCGAATGTAGGGGGATCAAGGTATTCTTCGGGGTCGAAGTCGTCCCAGAAGTAGTCATAGGCATCGGCGACCGTGTGACGGAGGTTCTTCTTTACGAAAGCGAGGATGTCTTCCAAGAGCCTCGACTTGATCGACTCTTCCCTGCCCGGCGGGGACCAGGAGTTGGCGAGGCAACACTTTTTGTACTTCTTCCCGCTGCCGCACGGGCAGGGGTCGTTCCTTCCTACCTTCTGCATCTGTACAAGCGCCTGGATTGGAGAAGCTTGTGCTTCGTCCGACGAGATGGGTTGAACAAAAATGCCGCCGGGAGGGAGTCCGCGGGCGAACTCGTGCACACCGCATCCGCTTAAGTGCTCCCGTTACCTCTATGAACTCAGGAAGTTGCCCCGAGGAGATGCACCGAGTATCCTTACAGAAAACGAGCACCTCCACGTCGCCCCTGCGGTTAACATCTATCACAATACGACATGCTTGCGCAAAAGTCAATGCCTGGATGCTGAAGCAGCGGCCCGCCGATATCTCCATGAGCCGCCGCTCATGCAGCCAGGGCCTTACAGTGGCAGGGCATGGCACCCGCCGCCCTTGAGGCAACGACAAGTTGTTCGGGGTCCCCCGGGAGGATTTCCGCGGCTCGCCGCAGAGGAAACTCAAAGATGCTACGCCCTGCGTGCCCCCTTGCCCCATCTGCGTCGTGAGCTCCGGCCCGCCCGTGGGTCTTGGGGCCTTGCCCTGAAAGACCTCCTGTGTCCCGTGAACCCCTCGGTCGGTGCGGCCTGGATATTCTCGCTTCTGAAGCCCGGGATCTCCTCCACCTCGATCCTCCTCCCCAGGAGCCGCTCTATGCCCCTCAACTGCTGCCTCTCGTCCGGGGAGACAAGGCTTACGGCCCTGCCGCTTGCGCCGGCGCGGCCGGTCCTGCCTATGCGATGGATGTAGTCCTCCGGGACATGCGGGAGGTCGAAGTTCACGACATGCGGGAGCCTGTCTATGTCGAGGCCGCGCGCCGCTATGTCGGTTGCGACAAGGACCCTGACACGGCCCTTCTTGAAGTCAGAGAGCGCCCTTGTCCTTGCGGCCTGGCTCTTGTCGCCGTGTATGGCAGTGGCGCTCACCCCGTCCGAGTGAAGCTGCCTTGCAAGGCGGTTCGCGCCGTGTTTGGTGCGTGTAAATACGAGCGCCCTCTTCCAGCCCCCCTCCTTGACGATGCGGCTCAGAAGCTCCCTCTTCCTGGTGCGCCCGACCGGGTGTATGACCTGGCTTACGAGCTCGGCTGCGGTGTTCCTGCCGGCCACCTCTATAAGCTCGGGCCTGTTCAGGAGCCTGTCCGAGAGCTCCCTAACCCCGTCCGTGCATGTGGCTGAAAAGAGGAGGTTCTGCCTCTTTTGCGGCAAAAAACCTATTATGCGCTTTATGTCATGGATAAAGCCCATGTCGAGCATGCGGTCCGCCTCGTCGAGGACCAGTATCTCCACACCCGAAAGGTCCACCGTCGGCCTTCCCGCATGGTCGAGGAGCCTTCCGGGTGTGGCAACGAGGATATCGACGCCGCGCCTAAGGGCGGATATCTGTGGGACGATACCAACTCCGCCGTAGACGACCGTGGAGCGGAGCCTCAGGTTTGTGCCGTAGGTATCGATGCTTTCGCCGACCTGAAGTGCAAGCTCCCGCGTGGGCGTAAGGACAAGCGCCCGGGGACGCCTCCACTTCTTATGCCCCTGTCCATTGCGACTCAGGAGCTCGAGCATGGGAAGCGTGAATGCGGCCGTCTTGCCTGTGCCGGTCTGGGCCCGGCCGAAGACGTCCCTGCCGTCGAGTATGGCCGGTATGGCCTTGGCCTGTATGGGTGTAGGGCTTGTGTAGCCTTCCGAGCGGACTGCGTCCAGAAGCTCCGCCTTAAGGCCGAGTGTCTCAAAGTTCATGTGATTCTTCTCCTTTTGATTGGTAAAACCTTCTCCGCAAGGGCGGGATCGGTCAAAGGCCTTAAGTTGATAACGGTGTAGGGGTAAAATTGAAGTGGCGGGTTCAATCGTTACGTGGACACTACATGGCGCCGACCGAATTGCGCCGGTTGATACTTAACCTTAACACACGGGCTTCGGAATGACAAGGCTTAAATCGATAAAGGCATAATAAACATGGAACGGACCTCGCCGGGCCTTACGGACTGATCCTCTCTGCTAAAGCCACATCCCCCGGCCTACCCGAAAAGCCACCCCTGCGCCCCGTTCCCGCCGGATGGAGGTGGATCGGGGCTGCCGAGCAGGGCCGTTGAGGACGGGTCATGTGTGCCGTGGCGTTCGCGGGCAAGCCGATGGCTCCTGGTCGCGTAGCAGTACGGGCAGCCGTGGAGGCAGGAGTCTGTCATGCCGATGTCCCTGCTCACCGCGCATCCGCACGTCTCACGCTGGCCCGGGTCCTTCTTCCAGGCCCTTCTTACGCCCCACAGCCTCTCTATGAGCTCCCCGTCGATGCACCTTCCCGGGGGTATGCCGAGGCCTGTATAGTCCCTTGCGGATGCGCAGCTTCTGACCTCGATCCCTCTCTCACCGGCCGCCTCGGCGATAGAGCGGAGGAGCCCTTCCGTCCCGCGGCCCTCCCCGGCCGATGGATCGAAGCTGTATCCGTCGGGGACAAGCCTCCCGAGGTTTCGCCTGGTCTTGGCGTAGAAGGTGACCATACTCACCATGACCCTCCTCGTGAACCGAGAGAGCTCCCTCGATAGCTCCCGGAAACGGGAGATGTGGTATGCGCGGTCCGTCCTGCTGGAGATGATTATCGGGTCATACCTCCAGACAACGCGCTCCGGCCCGATCATGTCGCCGAGCAGCTTGAAGGTGCGGAGCCTCGCGCGAAGCGGGGGAAGGTTCGGCTCGAGCTCCCCGGGATAGTCGTTCAGGGTGAACTGGAAGTAGAAGCGGAAGCCGTCCCTCTCGAGGTCCGCGAGGTGACCGAGCATCGGTAGAGGGTCCTTGGACCAGAAGACGACCGCCTCGACCTCGTCGGGCCTGAGCGAGACACGGCTCACCTGTGCCGGGTTGAAGGGGTTGGGAACGAGGCAGAAGCCCGCCCTCACGCGGTTCATGAACCATTCGGAGTAGAAGGCAGGTATGTCGGTCCTCCTGCTTGCGCTTACTATCATGGTCGGTCGAGTGCCCGGGGCACCGTCAAAGAGAGGCCCCTTACTTGGAGTTCCTCTGAGGAAACCCTGGTTAAGAAAATTCTGATTTATTCGGCTCGGTCGTTATCGCGAACAAGAGCAAAGCATTTCATCTTCAAGAAAAACAAGCACTTGGAGATTGCTTAGCTTCGAACCAGAAGTCCTTCGCCCGTAATGTCCTTCCACCTTCCGCCAACAGAGGGCCGGATGCCCGAAGCGATCCAAGGTTTAAACCCGTGAAGCTTCCCGAGATCGCCACGGCCGGCAAGCCGGCCTCGCGATGACCGTTGGCGAGGGAATCTCATGGCCGAAGGTCCAAAGCGATCCGCATATTCAACCAACGGAGCTTACCGGGACCACTTCCCAAAGACATAAGACCGGAATCAACCGGAGGTCCTCCCTCCTCCGCCTTTCCCCATGACCTCCCTGAGCAGGCCGTCGAGCTCAAGGTCACCGTGGCTCATCGCGGCCACCGCCTCCCTGGCCCTCGCCGAAAGACGCCTGAAGCCCCACACGGCCCTCCGCATCGCCTCGCTGCGGCCGTTACGTTCAAGGTAAAGCGGGAGGTTCACGTCGAAGAAGGATATGGCGTCCGCGTCCTTCAGAAGATCCGAACGAGGGTCCCCGCCGACCTCGTGGAGGCGGACGAGGCGACACACATCTTCCGCCATCTCCCGGTCCACGCCGCAGGCGGTCATTATCTCCCCGAGCATCAATGCGCTCTGCTCCGCGTGGGCGGCCTTGAACTCGTCGAAGTCAGAAAAGTCCTCGCGCCTCACCTTGCGCTCCTCCACGGCCCGTTCTATGTCGTGGCCGAGGGCCGCGATCCTCAGCGCCTCGTCCGCACCGGGATCGAGCCTGAGGAGCCACTCAAGGGTGTTCCTGGAATGCAAAGGGTCTTCGGGTACGGACGAGCGGGCGATCGTCGCCTCTATCTCCTCTTTGACGCGATCGATGCTACGCATGGCGGCAGACCACCATCCTGCGGACGGTCTCTATGTTCATCAGGACGGCTATTACGAGGAGCGTCAGGAAGGGCTGGTTCAGGAGGCCCCCCACGAAGATCAGGAAGACCCTGACGTCACGGCCCATGCGGAGGCCGCCCCTGCCTTCGAACCTCGACCTCATGAGGTTGTCGTACTTGTCGGCCGTGTAGCTCAGCATGAAGGAGCCGATTATCGCCATGAAGCCCACGAAGAGAGTGACCCCCTCTGCGCTCTCCATGAATGCGTGCCACGTGAGCCCGAAGAGGAGCAGGGCGTCGGCGTACCGGTCGAGCACCGCGTCAAACCATCCGCCGTAGTCGCTTTCGAGGAACCTGAGCCTTGCCACCTCGCCGTCCGAGCCGTCTATGACAGATGCGGCCTGTGCAAGGATCGCACCCGCGGCGAGCGGCAGGTACCCCTGCCTCGTAAAGAGCCACGCTGCTACGAGCGAGAGTACGAAGGATGCGAACGATATCTGGTTCGGCGTGATCCGCGTCCGCGCAAGGCGGCGCGAAAGCTTAACCGAGAGCGGGCGGTTCAGAAGGCGCGAGACCGGGCCGTCCGTGGCCTTGCCCCTGAGCCTCTCGGATAGGGCCTCCTCGGCCCTATCGAGGGCATCGCCGTCGTCAACGTCTATCCAGAACCTCCGGCCCGTGTCAAATGCATTGACCCTTCCTTCCGCGGCCAGGAGCCTTATACCCCCGGTGAGCGAGGTGTCGCCGCCCTCACCGGCGCTCCGCTCAATGGCGTCGAAGAGGGCGGGCGTGCAGAGGAATATGCCGGTATCAAAGCCGTTGAACTCGCGGAGGTCCTTTCCTATGGAGCGCACCAGCCCGTCCCGGCACTCGACCTTGGTTGCGTCATCCATGTCCACGAGCGGGTTGGATGTGTCGAGGTCCACGGCGAGAGTGACCTCGCCGTCTTTCGGGGGATGCCTCTCCATGTCACAGAGCACCTCCCAATCAAAGAGGTGGTCCGACATGAGGAGAAAGAAGCTTTCCCCCTCGAGGTGCTCCCTGGCCTTGAGAACGGAAAGGCCGTTTCCCCTGTCCCACTCGTCGTTTACAACATGGGTGACGTTTATACCCAGGCGCCGGGCAAGGCCGTCGAGGAAGTCGCGGACCTTCCTTCCGTTGTAGCCCGTGACCACGCAGAAGTCCCTGATCCCTGCGCGGACCACGGTACGTATGACGCGCTCTATGAGCGGAACGCCGAGGACAGGGATGAGGGGCTTCGACGACCCCCTATGCCTGAGCCTGCTCCCCTGCCCTGCAGCTATAATCAGGCACTTCATCCGCTATCTCCTCCTCGATGCATGCGCCGTTACTGATGAACGCCTCGGTCATGCGGTAGGCCTCGTCGTCTGTGTACTGTACGGGCGGGTGCTTCATGAAGTAGGCGGAGGGTGCGTATACCACGCCGCCCTCGCCGCGCTCTATGGCGAGCTTGCAGCACCGTATGGCGTCTATGGCGACACCCGCAGAGTTCGGCGAGTCCTCCACCGACAGGCGAAGCTCGAGGTTCATCGGCACATCGCCGAAGAGCTTGCCCTCCATGCGGATGAAGCACAGCTTGTTGTCCTTCTGCCAGGCCACGTAGTCGCTGGGACCGACGTGGATGTTCTCTTCATCGAGGCGCTCCGCGGCCACGCTCTGGACGGCCTCGGTCTTGGACTCCTTCTTCGATGCGAGCCTTGAGCGGTTCAGCATGTTGAGGAAGTCGGTGTTTCCGCCGGTGTTGAGCTGGTAGGTCCTCTCAAGCCTCACGCCGCGCTTTTTGAAGAGGTCGGTGAGTGTTCTGTGGGTTATGGTGGCCCCGAGCTGGGCCTTGATGTCATCGCCTATGATCGGGATGTTTCTCTCCCTGAAGCGCTCGGCCCAGGCCGGGTCGCTGGCGATGAAGACGGGGATGTTGTTTATGAACGCCACGCCGGCCTCGAGCGCGCACTCCGCGTAGAAGCGGGTGGCCTCCTCCGAGCCCACCGGCAGGTAGTTCATGAGTATCTCGGCGCCCGACTCCTTGAGCACCGAGACAACCTCCTCCCTGGAGGGTTCGGGCTCGTCGGCGAGGACGAAGGTGTTCTTTTCTGGGTAGTTTGCCATGTGCTCGGAGTAGCCGTCGAGTATGCGGCCCATGCGCACCTTCACGCCGGTGGGCGGCACGTCCTGGCAGAAGACGGTTGTGCAGTTGGGTTCTGCGAAGATGGCCTCGGACACATCCCTGCCGACCTTGCGCCTGTCGATGTCAAAGGCCGCCACAACCTCTATGTCAGAGGGGCTGTAACCGCCTATCTCCCAGTGCATGAGCCCTATGGCGTCACCTTCCTCCTTGTTCCTGTAGTAATGGATTCCCTGGACGAGCGAGCTTGCGCAGTTTCCGACTCCCACCACAGCGATCCTGATACTCTTCATACCTTACTCCACCTCCTTGACGTTATTGAAGCATTCTGCAACAACAGCCGCGAAAGTGCAGTTTTAATCGGCACGATGCGTAGTGATGCGCCGAAACGCAGGCGCACTGAAGCAGCGGTCCGGCTGCGACCGGCTCTATCTGAATCGGACTCGTTTAAGGTGTAACGCCTTCCGGGAGGATCCTGCCTTTCCTTCTTCCGGTTCGATGAGCGGGACCCTCTTCTTCCCCGGACCAAGGTATCGAAAGACGACGTGATTGGCTGGACTTAACAATTTGGTATTATAACGAAAACATGCCGGAAATACAATACTTATTTTTCGCTTGTCTGCACGGCAATGGGAAGCCTTCGACTGCAATGGCGTGTGTCCCCAAATGAAGGAGGCGTTAACATCGTGGCAGAGAAGCTAAAGGGCGCGGGGAATATCGGTGTATCCGGTCAAGCGTAAGAGAGACGGGTATACCTGGAGCCGTTGGCGTCCAGGGCCTTCTTATCGTAGAAGGGAAGCACCTCGAGCCAGCCAATGGCCGACTACTTGATCACACTCTCGGGTGACACGAGATGGCGGTCCAGCCCGACCTCGGTGGCGCTCATTCCGAGCGCGAGCCCTACGACCTGTGACAGGTGAAGTACGGGCAGGCCTATCTTTCTGGCCATCTTCTTCTCGCCCATGCCCTGGTAGTTGTCGAGGTTTATGTGGCAGAAGGGGCACGGTGTCACCATGCACTGGGCGCCCATTGCCTTTGCGTCAAGGAGCCTTGTCGCGGTCATGGTGACCGCGGTATCCACGGCTACCAGGTCAACCTGGAAGCCGCAACAACGTGTCTTTCCCTCGTACTCCACCGTCTCCGCGCCGAGCGTCCTTATTACGGCATCGAGGGACCAGGGGTTTTCCGGGTCTTCGAAGCCGAGTGCATCCGACGGCCTCAGGGTGTGGCAGCCGTAAAATGATGCTGCCTTGAGCCAGTTAAGCGGCCTCTTTACCTTCTTTTTCAGCTTTTCAAGTCCGTAATCACCGGCAAGCACCCACAGGAGCTGCTTTATCTCGATTGTACCGTTGTACCTGAGCCCGACCTCGCCGAGTATCCCGTTTATCCTCTCAAGCAGCTTCGGATCCCTCTTGAGGTCCCTGTTGGCGGTGTTCATCACCATGAGGCACGTCGAACAGATCGTCATGATGTCCATGCCCATCTCTTCGGCCTGCGCGAAGTTCCTGGCGTTGAGCGCGAGGTGGAGGTCGCGGTCGTAGTCGGCCACGAGCCCGGCCCCGCAGCAGCTTGCCGCCGGCATGTCATGCAGCTCTATGCCCAGGACCCCGGCGACCTTCCTCGTCGTCTCGTTCGACTCCTTTGTTATCTCCTGGGACGCGCACCCCGGATAATATGCATACCTCAGTTCGGCCACGGTCTATCCCTTCTTCTTTCTCTTCTTCCTCTCTTTTTCGGTCCGCTTGTAAATCCTGCGCACCTCGTCTATCCTCTCTATGGCGGGAAAAAGGATCGGATGCGGCATCTTTCCGTGAATCTCCATCTTGAGCCCGAACGGTATCATCCCGAGGGAACGCAGGAAGCCCAGGGTCTTGAAGGTCATGGCCGCCTCGTCGAGCCTCCCGACCCTGTTGACCGAATCCACGAGCGCAAGGACGTGCTTGGCGCCCGGGTTGTCGGTGATATTCTCTTCCATCGCCCTTGCCCTGAGGTTCTCGATCGCCTCGAGCGGATCGACGTCCTTCGGGCAGTACTCGGTGCAGTGAATGCACCTGACACAGTCCCATACTCCGTGCTCCTCGCTCAGGCGTTGAAGCCGCCTCTTCTTCTCCCCCTCCCTGACATCCCCAACGAACCTCCACGCCTTGGCCAGGGCCGAGGGGCCTATGAAGCTGCGGTCCACCTCGAGCGAGTTGCACGAGGCGTTGCATGAACCGCACATTATGCACTTCTGGGCCTTGTCTATGGCCTTTGCGTCTTCCTTCTCTATGCGCCAGCCGCCGCGCGGCTCCTTACTCGGGACGAGGTACGGTGTCACCTTCTCCATCTTGTTCCAGAAAGGCGTGAAGTCAACGACGAGGTCCTTAAGCACCTGGTAGTTCGAAAGGGGCTCTATGACCATCTGCCCCTTCTTCTTGTACTCGGGCAGCACCTGGGTGTTGCAGGCGAGCTTCGGTACCCCGTTGATCCTGACCGCGCACGAGCCGCAGATGGCCGAACGGCAGGAACGCCTGAACGAAAGGGTCGGGTCGTCCCTGTCCGCGATCGTCATGAGCGCTTCGAGGACCGTCATGCCCTCGGCCACATCGACGTTGTATGCCTGCCAGTAGGGTTCGTTCGACTCCACACCCATGGGGTCGAAACGCCTTATCTTGAACCTTATCTTCATGGTGGTCGGATGCCGTTGTGCGTGGTCCAGCAAGGCCAAAAAACACCTTGTTCAACGCACCGGCTAATACTTCCTTTCCTTGGGTTCGAACCTTGTTATGGTCACGTCCTTGTAATCTATCCTGTAGCCGCCCTCATCCCGGTACACGAGCGTGTGCTTGAGCCAGTCCTTGTCATTTCTCTCGGTGAAGTCGACCCTGTAGTGCGCGCCCCTGCTCTCCTCCCTGTTCAACGCACCGAGGAGTATCACCTCCGCAAGCTCCAGTATGTGCCCGAGCTCAAGTACGGTCTGCAGCTCGGTGTTGAAGCTGTCGCCCCTGTCGGTGAGATAGACGCTTCGGTACCTTTCCCTGAGTTTCCTTACCTTTTCAAGCCCTTCCTCGAGCCCCTCCCTTGACCTGAAGACCCCGCAATGTGCCTGCATGACCTCCCGGACGTCGTCGAGTATGAGGTAATAGGGCTCCCCGTCCTCCCTGTTGAGGATATCGGCCACCTCGCGCGCGGCGTTTGCAAGCGCGTCATCCGGGAACTCGGGCAGCTTGCTTGAACGGCAGAAATCCACCACCGCCCTGCCGGCACGCCTTCCGAAGACAATCGTTTCAAGAAGCGAGTTGCCGCCGAGCCGGTTTGCTCCGTGAACGCTCACACAGGCGCACTCGCCGGCTGCAAAGAGCCCTTCAACCGGGGTCTTTCCGTCCACGTCGGTCATTATGCCACCCATGGAGTAATGCGCGCCCGGCCTTATGGGAACGGGCTCCTCCACCGGATCAACCCCTTCGAAGTTTATGGCGAGATCCCTTATCTGTGGAAGCCTTTCGTTTATCTTTTCAGCCCCGAGGTGGCGAAGGTCCAGGAGCACGCATCCATCGACCCCCCTGCCTTCGTCTATCTCCCTCTGTTCGGCCCTGGACACCACATCGCGGCTTGCAAGCTCGAGCTTCTCCGGTGCGTACCTCTTCATGAACCTCTCGCCTTCGGAGTTTATGAGGTATCCGCCCTCACCGCGCGCGCCCTCTGTCATGAGTATGCCGGTTCGCCTAAGGGTGGTGGGATGGAACTGGACGAACTCCATGTCCATGAGCGGCGCCCCGGTCCTGAGGGCCAGCGCCATGCCGTCGCCTGTAGAGCTCAGGGCATTTGTCGTGGTCTTGAAGACACGCCCGTAGCCGCCGGTGGCCACCACTACAGCCCTCGAGTGAAGCCTGTGGAGCTTCCCGGTAAGGAGCTCAAGGGCTATCACGCCCCGTACGACATTGTCCCTTACGATTATGTCTACGACGAACCACTCGTTGTATATGTAAACGCTGTGCTTCTGGAGCTGTTCGAACATGACATGGAGTATGCCGTGGCCCGTTCTGTCGGCAAGGTAGCAGGTCCTCGCGTAGCCCGCGCCACCGAAGGGCCTCTGCGCTATGCGGCCCTGATCGTCGCGGCTGAAGATGGCCCCCATTCTTTCAAGCTCCATTATGTTCTCGGGGGCCTCCCTGCAGAGGACCTCTATGGCATCCTGGTCACCGAGGTAATCGCTGCCCTTCACGGTATCGAATGTATGGTCCTCCCATGAGTCGGTGCTCTTCAGCGTGGCGTTTATCCCGCCCTGTGCGGCCACAGAGTGGCTTCTCACCGGATGGACCTTCGATACCACAGCGACATTCAGCCCGGCATCGGCCGCCTCCACCGCGGCCCTCATCCCCGCGAGCCCTCCTCCTATTATTATTACGTCATGTATGACCAAGAACTACCCCCTTCACAAAAAAAAGAGACGTAGAACTCCTGCCCCGGGTTGGTTGTAGCAGAACTCCGTACGCCTCTCTTTCAACATGCATCGCGAGCGCCTGTCTGCCGTGACTACGGCACAGGCAGGCATTCCCGAAGCCCTCTTCGGAGAATGCGGGTGAAGTGCAACAGGATGAATTCCTGCATGAGAAGATCCCCCTGCAGCCTGCTGCACGGAGCTTCAATCTCTTGCGCAATCGAGGTGATGTCTCTATGAACTCGCCGCCTTAAGCTCCCTTGCCTTTTCGAAGCCTATCTCCAGGGCCTTCCTGTTCAGCTCCTGGAAGGCCTTGGGAACCCTGGCCATAACGGCTTTCTCCATCGCCGATCTGCTGACTATACCGGTCAACTCCGCTATCATGCCTAGAGAGATGATGTTCGCGACTATGGTCTTTCCGAGCTCCTCGCGCGCGGTCTCTATGATCGGATAACTGAAGACCCTGAACCTTCCCTCCGGAACATCCTTCACCTCATCAGAGTCAACAAGTAGTATCCCCCCCTCCTTTATGTCGGAGTGGTACTTGGTACATGCCTCCTGCGTAAGTGCGAGCATGCAATCGATCTCGGTCGCCTTTGGATAATCAATGGGCTGGTCGCTTATGATGACCTCGGCCTTGCTCGCCCCGCCCCTGCTCTCCGGTCCGTAGGACTGGCTCTGAACGGCGATCTTGTCGTCGTAGATGGCAGCGGCCTCTGCCATGACTATACCGGCAAGTATCATTCCCTGACCGCCGGAGCCGCTGAACCTCAACTCGTATCTATCTCCCATTACAACCTCCGTTTTACACCGTATGATCGACCCGTTATCCGCGGCCTCAACAGAACCTTCCGGCACGCATAACAGGCTTACTTCCCATGCACCTTGTCTATAAGCCTCTGGTACTCCTCGCAGTACTCCGGCCTCTCGGCCTCGTGGAGAATCCCCCTCAGGAGCTTGCCTTCGACCTTTTCAGGGGGCAGCCGGTCGGCCTGCTTGACGGATACCGTACCGTCCTTCTCTATCATCTCCATCATCTGCGAGGCGCTCTTGAACTTGTTCTGGCGGCCGTAATAAACAGGGCAGGAGTCTATGATCTCGACCACCGACGTACCCTTGTGCTGTATGGATCTGAGTAGGATCCTCTCGAGCTCCTGGGTGTGATAGGCGGTACCCCTGGCCACAAAGGACGCGCCAGAGGCCTTTGCGAGCTCGCAGCAGTCGAACGAGGGCTCTATGTTGCCGTAACGACTCGTCGTTGACATCGAGCCCTGGGGTGTCGTAGGCGAGAACTGTCCGCCCGTCATACCGTAGATCGCATTGCTGTAGACGAGTATGGTCATGTCGATGTTCCTGCGGCAGGTGTGTATGAAGTGGTTCCCGCCTATTGCGAGCGCATCGCCGTCGCCGGTCACGACTATGACCTTGAGCTCGGGTTTTGCGAGCTTGACGCCGGTTGCATAGGAGACCGCCCTTCCGTGGAGTGTATGAAGGGTATTGAAGTCCACGTAACCCGGGGTACGGCTCGAACACCCGATCCCCGAGACCATGCATATCTGGTCCTTCTCGAGCCCGCTCTTGTCTATGGCCCTCAACAGTGACTTGAGGACTATTCCGTGTCCGCAGCCCGGACACCATATGTGCGGCAACTTGCCGGCCCTTAGATACTTGCTGTAATCAAACGGTACACTGATCTTCTGCTTTTTTGCTGTAGCGGCTCCTGCCGACATATCCTAACCTCCATTTCTCCGTCAAAAGGATCTACTACGCCGTACCTCAGGCATACCTCTCTATGACCTCGATTATCTGAGCCGGGGTTATCGGCTCTCCGTCTACCCTGTGGATCCCCTCCACCGCCGGTCCGGCCACGTGCCTCTGGACCTCTTCCACGATCTGTCCGAGGTTCATCTCCGGGACGATAACGGCCCTGGCGCGTGAGGCGGCATCCTTGAGCGCCTTGTCAGGGAAGGGCCACAGCGTAAGCGCCCTCAGGAGCCCCGCCTTTATGCCCTTCTCCCTTGCCTTTCTCACTGCAAAGCGTGCGCTCCTCGCGGTCGAGCCGAACGAGAAGACGAGCACCTCGGCGTCGTCGAGATAATAATCTTCATTGCACCATATGTCTTCCTTGTTGTTCTCTATCTTGCGGAGCAACCTCTTGTTGCCCTCCTCTATCATCCCGGGGTCGTTAGTCGGGAAACCGTCGTCCTTGTGGTTCAGGCCGGTTACATGGAACCTGTAGCCCTCTCCGAAGGGCGCAAGCGGCGGTATCTCGTAGCGCTGGTCATACGGGAGGTACTCCTCCGGAGGACATTCGGGCTTCGCCCTGTCCACGACCTCGAGCTCACCTGCCTCGGGTATGGTGATGGCCTCGCGCATGTGCCCCACGATCTCATCGTAAAGGACCATGACCGGGGTCCTGTACTTCTCCGCCAGGTTGAAGGCCCTTACGGTCTCTGAAAATATCTCCTGCACGTATGCGGGTGTGACGGCTATAACGGGATGGTCCCCGTGGGTGCCCCACTTGGCCTGCATCACATCGGACTGGCTCGGTCCGGTTGGGTAACCCGTTGAAGGGCCTCCGCGCATGACGTTTACGATGACGCACGGCACCTCGGCCATGCAGGCGAAGCCTATACCCTCCTGCTTCAGGGAGAACCCGGGCCCGCTCGTTGCCGTCATGCTCTTGAGACCGGCGAGAGAGCCGCCTATGGTAGCCGATATCGAGGCTATCTCGTCCTCCATCTGTATGAACTTGCCCCCCACGGTCGGAAGCCTTGCCGAAAGCACCTCGGCCACCTCGGTGGAAGGGGTTATGGGGTAGCCCGCGTAGAATCTGCATCCGGCATAAAGCGCGCCCTCTGCGCAGGCCTCGTTGCCCTGCATGAGTCTTTTCTTCTTTTCACCTGCCATATAAGCAAAACCTCCGTTATCTCGTGTCTGAAAAAACGATTTATACCAAAAACCGCGGCGCTTCAAGAGAAGCAGGCACTTTAATCAAACACCTGTATTGCAAAGTCCGGACACCTCAGGTCACAGAGCTGGCACCTGGTGCAGGCCTCGAGGTTCTTTACGGCGACTATCGACCCCTTCATCTCCAGCACGTTCGTGGGGCAGAAGTCAACGCATATGCTGCACCCCTTGCACAGCTTTTCGTGTACCACTATCCGGGGCAGTTTTTTTGCAGCCTCTGTCATCTTACCTCCTTGAAAATGCATCGCAAGCTGCTCCTGCAAGGGCCGGTGAGTGTCCCCGGCCCCGTGACGCCTCAACGCTCCAAACCGGACTGAAAGGCGGCCGCAGGGTCGGCAAGCGAAGTATGATTTAAGATCCCTAACCTTTAAAACTCTCGCGAAGCCCGCCGTGCCTAATCTTCAACCCATTCCATTCGTGCGGGATGCGCTGTTCGGAAAGACCGGACACGCGGTCTTTTTATCACACTTTTTCCAAAACTTCCATAATAGTCTTGCCTATATCGGCAGGGCTTCTCGTGGTCTTGACACCGGCCTCTTCAAGTGCGGCGTACTTCTCGTCCGCGGTGCCCTTGCCTCCGGCGATTATGGCGCCGGCGTGCCCCATCCTTTTGCCCTTGGGGGCGGTGACACCCGCGATATAGGCTACCACGGGTTTCCTGACATTCCTCTTTATGAACTCAGCGGCCTCTTCTTCGGCCGTTCCGCCTATCTCACCTATCATGACGATGGCCTCGGTCTCGGGATCCTCTTCGAACATCTCTATAACGTCTATGAAGTTGGTGCCGTTTACAGGGTCGCCGCCTATGCCTACGCACGTCGACTGCCCCAGCCCGAGCCTGGTCAGCTGGTCGACCGCCTCATAGGTAAGGGTCCCGCTCCTCGATACAACTCCAACACCGCCCTTTTTATGGATATGCCCCGGCATTATCCCTATCTTGCACTCATCCGGCGTTATGACACCGGGGCAGTTGGGTCCTATGAGCCTCGAGGGCTTACCCTCCATGAACCTGCGGACCTTGACCATGTCCATCACGGGTATACCCTCGGTGATACATACTATGAGCTCTATCCCGGCATCAACGGCCTCCATCACCGCATCGGCCGCAAACGGCGCAGGAACGTATATGACCGTTGCGTTGCACCCGGTCCTCTCGCGCGCCTCGCCTACCGTGTTGAAGACCGGTATACCGTCGACATCCGTTCCACCCTTGCCCGGGGTGACCCCGCCGACCATCTTCGTGCCGTACTCTACCATCTGGCGGCTATGGAACGTCCCCTGCTCTCCTGTAATGCCCTGACAGATGACTTTAGTGTCCCTGTTGACTAAGATGCTCATTACGGCTCCTTGCTAAAAAGCTCCTTATTAACTGAGATTCGCTTCTTAATATCACCTGCTGGAAGTAAGGCTGCGATACGAAAAGGACTTCCTGCACAAAAACGCTTCGCTCACCATGTACCTTCAAAAACTATCGGAGGCGCTCAGCCCCTGGCGGCCTCCACGACCTTCTGGGCGGCTTCGTCCATCTTCTCGGCAGCGATGATGTCGAGGCCGGAGCCCTGGAGTATCTCCCTGCCCTTGTCGACGTTCGTGCCCTGAAGCCTGACGACGAGCGGAACCTTCACGCCCACGTCCCTGGCGGCCTCGACTATGCCCTCTGCGATGATGTCGCACCTCATGATACCGCCGAATATGTTTACCAGGACGGCCCTCACCTTGTCATCGGACATGAGGAGCTTGAAGGCCTCGGTCACCTGCTCGGTGTTGGCCCCGCCGCCCACGTCGAGGAAGTTGGCCGGGTTTCCGCCGTAGAGCTTGATGATGTCCATCGTGGCCATGGCGAGCCCCGCGCCGTTCACCATGCATCCGATATCGCCGTCGAGCGAGACGTAGTTCAGGTTGAACCTCGATGCCGCAAGCTCCCTGGGGTCCTCCTCGTCAAGATCCCTCATATCCTCGATGTCCTTGTGCCTGAAGAGCGCGTTGTCGTCAAAGGATATCTTGGCGTCGAGGGCGATCACCTCTCCGTCCTCTGTTGTTACAAGGGGGTTTATCTCGGCCATCGAGGCGTCAAGGCCCACAAAGGCGTTGTAAAGGGCCATCATGAACTTGACGGCCTTGGATACGAGCTTTTTTTCAAGGCCCAGCGCAAAGGCGAGCTTTCTTGCCTGGAAGGGCATAAGCCCCACGGCAGGATCAACGTACTCCTTTATGATCTTCTCGGGGCTCCTTGCGGCGACCTCCTCTATCTCCACCCCGCCCTCGCTCGAGGCCATCATGCATATCCTCTGGGTCGACCTGTCCACTACCGCACCGAGGTAGAATTCCCTCTCGATCCTGCAGCCCTCCTCGATGAGGACCTTCTTGACCTCCTTGCCCTCGGGCCCGGTCTGGTGTGTCACGAGTACCTTGCCCAGGAGCTCCTTGGCGTATGCTACCGCCTCGTCCTTTGACCTTGCGAGCTTGACACCGCCCGCCTTGCCCCTGCCTCCCGCGTGTATCTGCGCCTTGACCACGCAGACGGGGCCAGCGGACAGAAACTCCTTTGCTATCTCCTCGGCCTCGGCGGCTGTAAAGGCGACCTTTCCGGCCGGCACCCTCACGCCGTACCTTGAGAGCAGCTCCTTTGCCTGGTATTCGTGAATATTCATGAAAAGACCTCCGAAGGTTGCGGGGTATTCTTCGCTCCCACGCCCGAAGCACACCACCGACGGATAACATTTATCCCTTAAACCAGAGGGCGTGTCAAGTAAAAATCAACCACTGCGTGCAAAAGCACCTAATCCCATTGCCTTTTTTTCACATGCTCCGGGGCATAGTCAGGCAGCAGCACAGGCCCTGTAACCGGATCTTCTATACCCGCACCCTCGAGCTCCCTGTGGAACGCCCGGACATGTTCCAGCGTGGGTGCAGGGCTCTGCCTGAGAGACTTTGCATATTCAGCGGCACCGCTTCCGGCCCTCCTTCCGAAAACCAGGACATCGAGGAGCGAGTTCCCCATGAGCCGGTTTCTGCCGTGCACGCCGCCCGAGACCTCGCCCGCGGCATAGAGCCCCCTGAGCGTTGTCTCGCAACGCTCGTTTATCGAAAGCCCCCCGTTCTGGTAGTGCAGCGTGGGGAAAACAAGCATGGGCTCCTTGCTTATGTCTATATCATAGCGCTTGAACTGGATGTACTTGGCCGGAAGCTCCTTTCGTACCGTGCCCTCGCCGTGCAGGATGTCTATCATAGGCGAGTCAAGCCATACGCCCACCCTGCCGGTGGGTGTGGGTATCCCCTTTCCCACATCGAGGCACTCCCTCAATATGCAGGACGACTCTACATCCCTGGGCTCGAGCGGAAAGCAGAACTCCTCACCGTCTATGTTCAGGAGCTGGGCACCGAGCCCCCTAACCTTCTCGGTTATGAGAAGCCCTACGTTCTGCTCCGGATAGACCGCACCCGTGGGGTGGTACTGGGTCGAGTCAAGGTCCTGAAGCCCCACCCCTGCCCTGTATGCCATAACAATGCCGTCCGCCGTGGCGCCGTAGTGGTTCGTGGTGGGGAAACCCTGTATGTGGAGCCTTCCGAAGCCGCCGGTTGCGATCACGACGGCCTTGGCCCTGACGACATAGTACTCCTTTGTCTCGATATTATACAGCACGGCCCCGGCCACAGCGCCCGAGCCGTCGGTCAGAAGCTCGACCGCCGGGGAGAACTCAAGGACCTTTATCTTCTCGGTACGGTTCCTGGACTCATCCCTTATGACCCTCATGATTTCTGCCCCGGTCATGTCACCCGCGGAGTGCATCCTCTTTCGCGAGGTGCCGCCACCGTGACGGACCTTCATCCTTCCGCCGGGCAGCTTGTCGAACATCATCCCCAGGCCCTCGAGCCAATGGATTATGAGCGGTGCGTCGTTTGCAAGGGCCGCGACGAGATCCGGCTTGTTGGTGAAGTGCCCGCCGCCTATGACGTCGAGGTAGTGAAAATACGGAGAGTCACCCTCCTGGTCGGCGCACTGGATGCCGCCCTCGGCCATGACGGTATTGGAGTCGCCGTGGCGCAGCTTGGTCGAAAGCAGCACCTTTGCACCGGCCTCCTCAGCAGCAAGTGCTGCGGCCGTACCGGCCCCTCCGCCGCCTATGACGAGGACGTCTGTCTCGTAATCCGCCTCGTCGAGGCTGACCCTGTCAGGATCAAGAAGGCTCCTGGATTCGAGAAGCACGGCCACCTCCTCGGGCAACACCTGACCCTTGCTCGGCCCGACGGCGACGGCGCGCCTTCCTTCTGACTTGTAGTCCGGATGGTATGCGCTGAGCCACTCCTTGCGCTGACTCATCGTCAGGGCCGGAAAGTGCTCCCCCCTCCGGGCCTTCTCTACCCTTGCGGGACGCGTGGCCTCTACCCTCTTTATAAGCTCCTTGAACTCCCTCGTATATCCGCTCATCTCTCCTCCGTATGAAGACCGTTACACACAACCACGGCCTGCACGCATAACGTTCCCTATTACAGATGCTCCTTGTCCTCGGGGAGCCACGTGCCAGGCTCGGCCATGTCCGGCTCCCTCTCCCTCTCCACGTAGAGTTTCTTCACGTCCTCTTCGCTCATCTCCGTAAGTTCCTTGAGCATCTTCTCGTACCTGCCGCTCTTGACCTCTTCGACGCGCTTGGCGAGGTGCTCCGCCTTGGGCATGAGATACTTGCCGCAGAGCCTCCTTACGAACATGGCCGCCGTGAACTGCGATATCTGCGCCGGACACCTCGATGTGCAGAGTCCGCACATGACGCAATCAAAGCTCTTCTGTGCCGCACCCTTGAGGTCCCCCCTCTTCATGAGCGCTATGTAGTCCATCACGTCTATGTCCATGGGACACGTCCTGGTGCAGGTGCCGCAGCCCACGCACTTGAAGACCTCGGGGTACAGCCTCCTGAGCTCTTCGTGCAATGCGCCCTCGTCGATATTCTCGAGGTCATAGTCCGGCCTGTTGGCCGGAAAAAACGGAAGCTGCACGATGATCATGCCCGGCCCCACGACGGTCTGGCACGCGAGCCCGGCTTTGAGCTTGTAGTCGCCCACGAAACGGTAGAACGTGGCGCACGCGCCGCATATCCCACCCCGGCAGCCGCATCCCCTCACGTACCTGTATCCCGCGTACTCTACGGCCTTCATGACGGTCAATGTCTCGGGGACCTGGTACTCCCTGCCCATTATGTATATGGGTATCATCCTTGCACCCTCGGGCGGGATGGTTCTGTCTCCCGTGGCGAGCGGCTTTATCGCATCCTTGTCTTTGCCCATCTCTCTTTCTCCGACATTCAAACTGAAGGGGTTCTAAAAATCGTTATACATCCTCTTTACCTCCCTGGCGGTATAAACAGGGCCTTCCTTGCATATGTATACGTCGCCGACGTTGCACCTGCCGCACTTGCCAACACCGCACTTCATCTTGTTCTCGAGGGTAGTATACACGTCTTCGTCGCTGAAGCCGAGGTTCTCAAGCGCCTGGAGCGTGAACTTTATCATTATCGGCGGGCCGCATACGACGCATACGGTGTTCTCCGGCTTCGGGGCGGTCTCCTCGAGCACAGTCGGCACAAAGCCGACCTTGCCCTTCCAGTCCGCGCTCTCCCCGCCGGGGTCCACCGTCTGGACGAGGTATACGTCGTCCCTCTCGTCCCAGTGCTCGAGCTCGTTCTTGTATACGAGGTCCTCGACGGTCCTGGCACCGTAGACGATCGTTATGTCCCTGTAGTCCTCGCGCCTGTCAAGGCACGTCCATATGACGGAACGCACGGGCGGAAGCCCTATGCCGCCGGCTATGAAGACTATGTTCTTGCCCTTCCATTCGTCAACCGGGAACCAGTTCCCGTAAGGGCCCCTGAAGCCTATGGTATCGCCCACGTTCAGCTGGGCAAGGGCGTTTGTCACACGTCCCGTCGCCCTGAAGGTGCACTGTATGTAGCCCTTGCGCGTCGAAGGCGAGGATATGCAGAAGGTGGACTCGCCGTACCCGAAGGCCGAGTACAGCCCGAACTGGCCCGTGCGGAACTCGAAGCTCTCCCTGACCTTCTTGTCCTGGAAGACCAGCCTGAACGAACGCACGTCCGGGGTCTCCCTGTATATGTCTTCAATCTTTACGATATGTGGCAGATAGATGTTACTCATGGTCGATTCCGTTCAAGTGATCCGGCACGCGATGCATCTTCAACATGATCAAGGTTCACCGGATGCGCGCATAACGCCTTGTGCACGCGTGTTACGGCACCTTTGATATCTCCTCCATCACCTCTGTTATGTCCAGCCTAACCGGGCAGACCCTGATGCACCTGCCGCACCCCACGCACCCCTTGGTCGAAAACTTGCCCGGGTAGATGTGGAACTTGCACATGAACCTGTTGCGCCACCTCTTGTACTGGGTATCCCTGGGGTTGTGTCCGCTCGCATGGAGCGTAAAGTAGTCGAACTGGCAGGAGTCCCAGTTCTTGCGCCTCTCGCCCTCGAAGAACGTGCCCTCGTCGACGATGTCGAAGCAGTGACAGGTCGGACATGAAAAGGTGCACGCCCCGCACCCTATGCACTTCCTTGCGACCTCTGGCCAGAGGGGGCTCGAGTAGTGTTCCTTGTCCCTGAGCCACTGAGCGATCCTTTCGAGGTCCACGCCGTCGAGGAGCTCTGGCTGGAAGACCTCCTTTTCCCTGCCTTCCACCGTGGCTTCAAAGGCATCCTTGTATCTTTCCATGAACGAGGCGCCCTTTTCGGTCACGGCCTCGGCCGTGAAGTCGCCGTCTTCGGTCTCCCTGAGCAGGATGTCGCTTCCGTCTCTGCCGTCGGGTGCAACCCCCACGGTGGTACAGAAGCAGGACTCGTCCCCCTGCGTGCAGGCAACCGTCATGACGACGGCCGCATCCTCCCGCTCCGTGTAGTACTCGTCCACGA
>WGEY01000062.1 GCA_015492495.1 Deltaproteobacteria bacterium
CTTAAGGAAGAACTCAGGAACGTGGAGAGGGAGCTGAGGATCGAGGTCCCGAAGGAGCTCAGGAAGGCGGCCGCACACGGAGACCTGAGGGAAAACGCCGAGTACGAGGCCGCAAAGCACAGGCAATCCTTTCTGCAGGCAAGGGCTGCCCAGCTCAATACAAGGATCCGCTCGCTCTCTTCACTGAAGCTTGAAGACATACCCAAAGACGCCGTGGCCTTTGGCTCGAAGGTCTACCTCGAGGACCTTAACACCGGCAACGAGGTCGTCTACGAACTCGTTACCCCGGAGGAGGTCGATCCCAAGAACGGCAAGATCTCCGTAAGCTCGCCCATAGGCAGGGCGCTGTTGAACAAGACCGTCGGCGACGATGTGGTGATAAACCTGCCTTCGGGGACCAAGGAGTACGGGATAACGCGCATAGAAACACTGCATGACCTCCTGTTCAAGGAAGAGGAGGAGTAGAAGCCGGCGGCGGACACCGTGACCCCACCGGCCTGGTGCCGAGTGCTGCCGGCCGGATCGTATCGCCTTGCAGCGCATCTTCGGAAAGGTGTCGGAGCTCCCTGTACATTGCGCAGGGAATCTTCTCGTGTAGGAAGCCGCTCGATTGCAGTTCGTCCGTGAGGAGGAACCACGCGCCCGCTATGAACCCCTTGCTCCCACGGCATAACCGACTGCCGTGGGACAGGGTGCAAGGCGATCGTACGGTATTAGCCTGCTGTGCGTTTTCAGAGGAGTTCAAGAATACTGAGGAGGTGATACCGGGCATTCCGGCAGACCCTGACCGTTTGAGTACCGAGTTGAGGAGCAATCCATTTTACTCCACAAAATACAGGAAAGGAGCTATGTTATGCAGTCAAAGAGGTATACCCTGTTCTTCTTTATGACAATCGCGATTCTGACCCTGCTGCTCGCCGCCGGTACGTACTCACCGGTAGAGGCCGGAAGCAAGCAAGGCAATGGACATGGCAAGGAGCAAGGCAAGGGGCACGGTGGAGGCCGTCACTGGACCTACGAGGGTGAGACAGGTCCCGCGCACTGGGGAGAGCTTTCACCGGACTATGCCGCGTGCTCCAAGGGCAAGAGGCAGTCGCCTGTGGACATAGCGAACCCGGTCGAGGCCGAGCTTCCTGCGCTTAAGTTCAATTACAAGAAGTCCCGTGAGCTTGCGGTACTCAACAACGGCCATGCGATCCAGGTCAACGCATCCAAGGGCAACACGCTGAAGGCAGGCAAGAGCGAGTTCGAACTGCTGCAGTTCCACTTCCACTCACCGAGCGAGCACACCCTAAACGGCAAGCACTACGCCATGGAGGTGCACTTCGTGCACAAGGATGGCGCAGGCAACCTCGCGGTGGTCGGTGCCTTCATAGAGGAGGGTAAACACAACGCGGCATATGACAAGATATGGAGGCACATGCCCAAGGAGGCCGGAAAGAAGAAGATCCTTCTTACATCGTATAATACGCCCGAGCTTCTTCCCAAGAACAAGGACTATTACAGGTACCCCGGGTCCCTCACCACGCCGCCGTGCACCGAGAGTGTTACATGGCTGGTGCTGAAGACCCCGATCCAGCTGTCCAAGAAGCAGATAGACGAATACAGGGCCGTGCTGAACCACACCAACCGCCCGGTCCAGCCGCTCAACAACCGTTTGATCCTCGAAAAGGATTAACTCCGGAAGCAAGCAAACCGGATACGGTTTCGGAAAGACCCCGTCGGATCCTTGCGGCGGGGTCTTTGATTTTGTCGGCCGGCCGGTACGGCACCTTGCAACCCAAAAAAACAACACGGAGCGTGTATGGAAAAAAAGGCCTTTTTGTACGCCCTGCTCACCGCGCTCATCTGGGGACTCGCCCCTGCCTTCGAGAAGATGGGTTTGAAGGGCAGGATAGACCCCTACGTCGGTGTCGTCATGAGGACCATACCCATCGCCGTCATAGGCATAACCGGGCTCCTGTTCATGGGCAGGCTCCGGGATATCGCCGCGGCGGATACACGGAGTATCCTCTTTGTAATCACCGGGGGGCTCCTTGCCGGCTTCCTGGGACAGCTCTCCTTCTATTCCGCTCTCAAGAGCGGAGAGGCCTCGGTGGTCGTACCGCTTGCCGCCACCTACCCGCTTGTTGCGCTGTTTATATCGGTGCTCTTTCTCGGAGAGTCCTTCACCTGGCAGAAGCTCGTCGGCATAGGGATGATAGTGGGCGGGGTGATACTCGTCAGGTGACACCGTACGGGCCGCCACCGGCCAGGGCGGGGTGAAAGCAGGGGAAGGCACACACCCGTGCGGACGGGTGTATGCCTGGCATCTTCAAAAAGGTATTTTAATTCAAGGGCTGTTATGGTATTAATTAACACTTAATATCATCATCCCGTCTAAAAAAGGAGCACACGTCAGGCATGGATTACAAGGCGACACTCAACCTTCCCCGTACAGACTTTCAGATGAAGGCCGACCTGGCCCGGCGGGAGCCGGAGATACTCAAGGAGTGGGAAAGGGCCGGGCTGTACAGGAAGATACAGGAGAAGGGCAGGTCCAGGCCCGTCTACACGCTGCACGACGGTCCGCCCTATGCGAACGGCCATATACACATCGGGCACGCACTGAACAAGATACTCAAGGACATTGTGGTAAGGAGCAGGTTCATGATGGGCAGGTCGGCGGACTACGTGCCGGGCTGGGACTGCCACGGCCTGCCCATCGAGCTCCAGGTGGAAAAGGCCCTTGGAGGGAAGAAACACGAGCTCTCGAAGATAGAGGTCAGGAGAAGGTGCCGCGAGTACGCGCGAAGGTTCGTCGACATACAGCGCGAGGAGTTCAAAAGGCTCGGTGTCTTCGGCGAGTGGGACAACCCCTACCTCACGATGGACTTCGGCTACCAGGCCACCATCCTGAGGGAACTCGGCAGGGTCCTGAAGGAGGGGCTCCTCTACAAGGGCAAGAAACCGGTGCACTGGTGCCCTTCCTGCCGCACAGCGCTCGCCGAGGCTGAGGTGGAGTATGCGGAAAAGACCTCCCCCGCGGTATTCGTCAAGTTCCGCGTCACCGATTCCAGGGGAATCTTAGCCGTTGACCCGTCCGGCGGCCCCTTCATCGTGATATGGACGACGACGCCTTGGACCCTGCCGGCGAACCTCGCCATCGCCCTGCACCCGGATCTCACATACCGCCTCGTAAGGACCCCGGCCGGAGGATTGATCCTGAACGAGGACCTCATAGGCCCCTGCATGGAGAAGTTCGGTTTTAAGAAGGGCAACTTCGAGGTGACGGCCACCGGGTGGACGGGGCGCGAGCTCGAGGGCATCATCTGTCGGCATCCCTTCATCGACAGGGAGTCCAGGGTCATCACGGGCGAGCATGTCACGACCGAGGCCGGCACCGGATGCGTCCACATCGCACCGGGACACGGCCAGGACGACTACGAGCTGGGGCTCAGCCACGGGCTCGAGATATATGCACCGGTGGACGACCGCGGCAGGTTTACCGGGGACTTCAAGGAATTCGAGGGCGTATTCGTCTTCGACGCGAACAAGGGCATAATCGAGCTCTTGAAGGAAAAGGGAGCCCTCGTCCATGCAGAGGAGATAATCCACTCCTATCCCCACTGCTGGAGGTGCAAAAAGCCCGTAATCTTCCGGGCCACGGCACAGTGGTTCGTCTCCATGGACTCCTCGGGCCTTCGAGGGCGGGCGCTGGAGGCGATAGACGAGGTGCGCTGGATACCCTACTGGGGGAAGGACAGGATTTACAGCATGGTCCAGAACCGCCCCGACTGGTGCCTCTCCAGGCAGAGGGCCTGGGGCGTGCCCATACCGGCGCTCTACTGCAAGGGATGCTCCAACAGCTTCCTCGACGGACGCCTCATCGAGAAGCTCGCCGGAGTCGTTGAGAAGGAGGGCGCGGACGTATGGTTCTCCGCGGATCTCGCCGAGCTTCTGCCGGAGGGGACGCGCTGCCCGTCGTGCAACGGGACGGAGTTTGAAAAGGAAGAGGATATCCTCGATGTCTGGTTCGACTCGGGGGTGAGCTTTTCCGCTGTGGTTGAAAAGAGGGAGAACCTGAAGAGCCCGGCCGACCTCTACCTTGAAGGGAGCGACCAGCACAGGGGGTGGTTCCAGTCCTCGCTGCTGGCGTCCGTGGCCACCAGGAAGCGCCCTCCATACAGGTCCGTGCTCACGCACGGCTTCGTCGTTGACGGCGAGGGGAGGAAGATGAGCAAGTCGCTCAAGAACGTGATCGCCCCGGACGAGGTCATAAGGAAGTACGGGGCCGAGGTTCTCAGGCTCTGGGTGGCCAGCGAGGACTACCGTGAAGACATAAGGATATCAAAGGAGATACTCACGAGGCTCTCGGAGGCGTACCGCAGGATACGAAACACCTTCAGGTTCATCCTCGGCAACCTCTACGACTTCGACCCCAAAAGGGACTCCGTCGCCTACGGGGAACTCACCGAACTCGACAGGCTTACACTGCACCGCCTGGCCGGGCTCACCGACAGGATACTGAAGGCCTACGAGAGCTTCGAATTTCATACCATATACCATGCGGCGCACAACTTCTGCGCCGTGGACTTAAGCAGCTTCTACCTCGACATCCTCAAGGACCGCCTCTATACATCCGGAGAGAATTCCCCCCGAAGGCGCGCGGCCCAGACGACCATACACATAGTGCTTGACCACCTGCTGCGGCTCCTTGCCCCCGTGCTCGTCTTCACAACCGACGAGGCCTGGCAACACCTCCCTAAAAAGCCCGCAGAGAGCGTACACCTCATGGGATTTCCGGAGCCGGCCGGGGAGTGGATCGATCCAGAGCTTGAAAAGAAGTGGGAGCTTCTTCTGAAGGTGAAGTCAGAGGCCTCGAAGGCGCTGGAGGCGGCAAGGCGGGAAAAGACCATCGGGCATTCGCTGGATGCAAAGGTGGCGATCGAGCCCCCGCCGGAGCTGAGTGTGCTCGTCCGTGAAAACATAGAGGCGCTCAGGGAGGCGCTCATAGTATCGGAGAGTGAGGTATCGGAAGGCTTGCCCGCAGGGGCCATGGAGGCCGAAAACGTGCCCGGGCTCAGGATACTCGTTTCAAGGGCGGAGGGGCTTAAGTGCGAGAGGTGCTGGCACATAAGCCCCTCCGTGGGGCAGGACGGATCACACCCCACCATATGCAAAAAGTGCGTCGAGGTCCTGTCTTGAGGAAACCCGTAGCGGTAGGGTCGACCGTGGCGGCCGTGGTCCTGCTCGACCAGGTCACGAAGGCCCTGGTGGCACACTACATCGAGCCGAACCGGGCCGTTGAGGTCATCCCCGGGCTATTCAACATAGTCTACTGGACGAACCCTGGCGCGGCATTCGGTATCTTCAGGTCCGGCGGCGCACTCAGGACCGTCCTGCTCTCCGCGATGTCCATCGTTGCGCTCGCAGTGGTCGCCGTGCTGCTGAGACGGTCAAGGGACAGGCTCACGACCCTGGCCCTTTCGCTTATCGCGGGCGGTGCGGTGGGCAACCTCATAGACAGGGCAAGGTTCGGCGAGGTCGTCGACTTCCTGGATTTTTACATAGGGCGCCACCACTGGCCGGCCTTCAATGTCGCGGACTCCGCAATCACCGTGGGTGCGCTGATGGCGCTTGCGGGTTTCTACTTCATGGAGGGAAGGGGTTGACCCATTTCCTCCTCTTCCCCCACGCGGAGCCTCTCGAGCTCCTTGGCCACGAATTCCCTTATGAGCGCCTTGTCCTCGTCGGATACGGAAGTGAACATTATCCCCGAGCCGCCGAAGAGCGTGTGCGATGCATCCGGGGATGTGGACCACCTGACCACCCCCTTGGCCGTTATGACCTTCTCCGAATCTGGCAGCAGGAACTTCAACGTCAACGTGGTCCCCGGCAGCAGCTCCTTCCTCGTATGCAGGAACAGCCCGGTCGGGCTGAGGTTGAGCAGGAATCCGGTATAGGTGTTCTCCCCCACGGTAAAATCCACTGCCACTGACACCGGAACCCTGTCGTTCTCCCTCTCGGTATCGTCGTGGGGGAATAGGAGCCGGTTGACCCTGTATAAGACCTGCTCCGGCGTGAACCCCTTGGTCATGAGCCCGCTCGCGCCGAGCTGCTTGAGCCTTCGCACCACCCCGCTCGGCTCGTACACGCCGGTTATCACCAGTACAGGGAACCTGCCCTTGTAGCCGTTCCGCTCCATCCACTCCAGCACGCCGAAGCCGTCTATATTGGGCATCTGGAGGTCCAGTATCAGGAGGTCGGTCCCGTAGCTGTCGATCTGTATCTCCCTTATGACATCCCTGCCGTCGCTTGCGAACTTAACCCTGTGCCCAGCCTCCAGGAGTATTGCGCTGAGCTTGGTCCTGAAGAACACGGAGTCGTCGGCAAGGAGGATGTTTTTGGAGTTTGTCGTTATCATACAGGGCCTTTCATAAAACAAGCTCTTGAGAGGAGTGTCCATGGAGATGTGCGGGGATATACAATTATAAAACCAAAATCGGATTTGTAAAGGCGGGACGTCCGGCCGCGTTCACTGAAGGTGGGGCCGGGACCTGCTGGCAAGGGGTGGGATTATTCCTTCTTGGGGTTCTCCCAGGTGGCATAGGTGCAGCTTGGATAATTGGAGCAACCGTAGAAGACCCTTCCGCGCTTTGTCCTGCGCTCCACCAGCTCCCCGCCGCAACCCTCCGGACACGGGACCCCTGTAGAGAACGGCTTTGTGGTCTTGCAGTTGGGGTAGTCGGAGCAGGCAAGGAACCTGCCGTATCGTCCGCTCTTGACGACCATGGGCTGGCCGCACTCGGGGCACCTTTCCCCGGTCTCCACGACCTTTTCCACCACCTTTATCCGCCCGGACTCGTCCACCGTGAAGTCACACGTGTTCTTGCACTCGGGATAGCCCGAGCAGGCAAGGAACTTGCCCTTCCTGCCCCACTTTATGACCATCATTCGCCCGCACTTCTGGCACTCTATGTCCGTGGGCTCGGCCTCGCCTTTCACGCTCTTCATCTCCTCCTTGGCCCTTTCGAGGCTCTCCCTGAACGGGCCGTAGAACTCCTTCATGACACCGAGCCACGGCATCCGCCCCTCTTCTATCATGTCGAACTCCTCTTCCATGTGGGCGGTGAACTTGACGTCGAGTATCTCGGGAAAGCTCTTTACCAGGAGGTCGGTGACCAGGAACCCGAGCTCGGTGGGCCTGAGCCGTCCCTTCTCCTTGACCACGTACTCCCGCTCCTGTATGGTGGACATGATGGATGCGTAGGTGGACGGCCTCCCGATCCCCTTCTCCTCGAGCTCCTTGACGAGTGTCGCCTCTGTAAATCGTGGAGGCGGTTGGGTGAAGTGCTGGCGAGGGACTATCGCCTTGACCACCAGGACCTCGCCGGCCTCGAGCGGCGGAAGCTTCTCCTCCTTCTCGGTCTCCTCGTCCTTGCCCTCTTCGTATACGGCGACGAAGCCGGGAAACTTCATGACGGTGCCGGTGGCCTGGAAGAGGTACTCCCCGGCGGTGATGGACACGCTCGTCTGGTCCAGGATCGCTGGGCTCATCTGCGAGGCTATGAACCTCTTCCATACAAGCTCGTACAGCCTCCACTGATCCTTCGCAAGGTACTGCTTCACATAATCCGGCGTATAGCGGAGGTCCGTCGGCCTTATGGCCTCGTGCGCCTCCTGCGCCCCTTTCTTCCCCCGGTAGACATTCGGCTTGGGCGGGAGGTAATCCGTGCCGTAGTTCTCCTTTATGAACCCCCTTGCGGCCTCAAGCGCCTCCTTGGCGATACGGGGCGAATCCGTCCTCATGTAGGTTATGAGCCCCACGGGGCCTTCCTTGCCGAGCTCCACACCCTCGTAGAGCTGCTGGGCGATCATCATCGTCTTTTTGGCGCTGAAGGAGAGCTTCCTCGAAGCCTCCTGCTGGAGGGTGCTGGTTATGAACGGCGGTAGAGGGTTCCGCTTCCGCTCCTTTCTTTCTACATCACGTACCCTGAACTCGGCCCCTTTGAGCGCTTCGACTACATCCAGGGCCTCCTTCTCGGTGCTTACCTCGATCTTCTTGTTGTTCTTCTTGTGGAGCTTGGCCTTGAAGTCCTCGAACTCCGCCGTGATGGACCAGTACTCCCTGGGAACAAACCGCTCGATCTCGCGTTCCCTTTCACAGATGAGCCGTACCGCAACGGACTGCACCCTGCCGGCGCTAAGTCCCCGCCTTACCTTCTCCCAGAGGAGCGGGCTTACCTGGTAGCCAACGAGCCGGTCGAGGATGCGCCTTGCCTGCTGCGCCTCGACCTTGTGCATGTCGACGGAGGTGGGGTGGGCTATGGCCTCCTTTATGCCCTTCGGCGTTATCTCGTTGAAGAGCACCCTGTATATCTTCTTGTTCTTCCTGCCGTTGAGGACCTCCTGGATGTGCCATGCTATGGCCTCCCCCTCGCGGTCGGGGTCAGGGCCGAGGTATATGGCCTCGGCGTCCTTGCTCGCCTTCTTGAGTTCCGCTATGATCTTGCCCTTGCCCTTTATGGTCTCGTAGTGGGGACGGAAGTCTTCTTCTATGTCCACGCCGAGCTTGCTCTTGGGCAGGTCCTTTATGTGGCCGACCGACGCCATGACGGCGAAGTCCTTGCCCAAGTACTTGTTTATGGTCCTCGCCTTGGCCGGCGACTCTACTATTACGAGAGCTTTCTTCATGTTCAGTGTCTTTTAGTAAGGGCTGTGCTGGTGCACATCCGTAAGATGGTTTTTCTGCTAACCCGCCATGGACCTCCACGGGCCGGGTCCGGAGCCCTGGCTAATGCTTCCTCGTGAAGAGCTTGCCGGGCCTCTGTTCCACCAGGCCCTTGAGCTCCATGCTCAAAAGCAGTGCGGATACCTCCCGTACGGACAGTCCGCTCTTTTCCGTTATGTCGTCTATGTGCAGCGGGCCTTCGTCCAGGAGCCCGATGACAAGGCCCTCGACTCCGGAGGGGCGTTCCTTTGCGGTGCCGCAGGATCTGTCGTCGCCTGTGGTATGAAGGTTCCTGCCCGGACAGAGCACGTCGAGTATGTCATCGACCCCTTCTACGAGTACCGCACCGTTCTTTATGAGCCTGTTTGTTCCGCCGCTTGTCTTTGCACCGGCCCGGCCCGGCAGGGCGAAGACCTCTCTGCCCTCCTCGAGCGCAAGGCGTGCGGTCATTACGGCCCCGCTTCTGAGGGGTGCCTCTACAACGACCACGCCCATCGAAAGACCGCTTATGATCCTGTTCCGTACGGGAAAGTTCATGGCGAGGGGGGGCGTGGACATGGGGAATTCACTTAAGATAAGCCCCCTTTCCGCGATCTCGTCATAGAGCCTTCTGTTTTCCTTTGGGTATACTACGTCGATGCCCGTGCCGAGAACCGCGACCGTCTTTCGCCCGGCGGCCTTGAGCGCCCCGCGGTGCGCGGCCGTGTCACAGCCCCTTGCAAGGCCGCTCACCACCACCACGCCCGCCTCTGCAAGCCCCCTTCCTATGGCCTCCGCCATTGACAGGCCGTAGTGCGTGGCGCGCCTTGTGCCTACTACGGCCGCAACGGGCGAGTCCCCGTCGTAAAAACCTCCCTTTGCATACAGAACGAGCGGTGGATCGTATATCTCTCTGAGGCGTTCCGGATAATCACCGTCCTTGAACGTTACGAGACGTACCCCGTGTCCTTCGACAAGCTCCAGTTCCTTCTCGATCCGGTCCCACTCCGAAAAATCCATCGCCTTTTCGGCGATGACCTCGAAGGACCGGTCCATGCCGCCGCGCTCCCCCGGACCGTAACAGCGCCCTTCGAACAGGTCCCTTGCATCTTCTACGGCGTCTAAAAGGGCCTTAAGCTCCGGAGGGGCCACTACCTTTTCCCTGCCTATGATACGCCTCAGGGCAAGCCAGTATTTAAGCCTCTCGCCGTCCATCTGGGGAAGGTCTTGAAAAAGCCCCTGCGGGATGCTTCAACAAAGATACAGGGATGCCTTCCGCGACACCCCTGCAATAACAAATGCCCGGTCACTCCGCGGCTGTCAAGGTCGTAACCTTGTCGCCGATGTGTATGGTAGCGAGGCTCCTTAAGACGATGCCGGTCGAGCTCTTGTCCTTTGCATCTATGATGACCATCATACCGAGCTCCTTCGGCGGAAGCTTCAGGGTCTCCTCCTTCCTCAACGGGTCCTTCACCTCCGTCCTCTCGCGATAGACGGTCAGCAGGTTACCCTCCCCGATTCCGTCATCGCGCCCCTTGTCTAAGTACACGATATCATTCGTTGCAATGAATTCCTTGCCCTCCAGGCCTGCTACTATGACCCCCTCTACCTCCTTTTCCGGCACGGTGACGGCCACCTCGGAAACGGGCTCGGTATAGGGTGTGAGCTTTGCGCCCTTCTCTATCTCCTTGAACGAGAGGTCTATCCTGCCCTCGATGACCTCACCCGCCTTTGTTACCACGAGGCTTCCCAGGTTATCCACCAGTCTCCCCAGGTACTTGCCCGTCACAGGATGGTACACCTTCTTGCCCTCGAGAAAGATCGTGTAGCGCTGCCCCTCCTCGATCTTGTCAGGTTCGTTGAAGGAGAGGAAGACCTCCTGGCCCTCGTGCAGCAGAATGACCTCGTTCTTTGAGCCCACTATCACCCCGCTTGAGTCGAGCTCCTCGTCGGTGAGGAAGCCGTCCCTTTTCATGTGATCCGAGCTGATCCTCTCGGCGGGCCGAGTCGGCAGCTTTATGACCACCTCCTCTTCGGTGATCTTGACGACGGGCAGCTCCGGGACCTCTTCGGTGAGCTTTTCAACCGGCAGTGCCCTCAGTATGAGCTCTATGCCGTCTGGGGTCACCTTTATGACGTCGCCCGGGTAGATCAGGTGCGGGTTCTTTATCTGCGGATTCCTCTTCCATATCTCCGGCCACTTGAACGGGTCCTTGAAGAAACGCTCGGTTATGTCCCAGAGGGTGTCACCTTTCACAACGGTGTAGTAGATGGCATCCTCCTGTTGGGTCTCCCCGGCCCTCGACGGTGCCGCACGCAGGTGGCCGTAGACCATGAAGATGACGGCCAGCAGGAGCAGCGGTGCCTTTCTTCTCATCCTTCCTGTCATTTATCCGTTATCCGTACCACCCGTGTATCGATCGCCCGTTGGAGAACGGGTGTGCATGCTCAGGGCCTTCCAAGCCTCTTTTCCGCCTTTTCCGCAGCCTCTGAAAGCGGGTAGCGGTCCATGAGCTCCTTCAACGTCTCCTCGGCCCTTGCCTTTTCCTTCAGTTCCATGTATGAATACGCCATCTTGAGCATCGCATCGGGGGCCTTGTTTTCGTCCGGGTACCTATCCACGACCGCCGTGAAGCTTTCGAGCGCATCCTTGAAGTTGCGCTCGCTGTAAAAGGACTCCCCGATCCAGTAAAGCGCATTGTCCGCCAGGGCGTGGGACGGGAACCTCTCGACGAACTCCGAGAAGGTCTTTCTGGCCTCGCCGTTCCTGCCCGCCTTCAGGAGCTCCCTGCCCCGGTTGTAGATCTCTTCAGGGGTCGGGGCTTCCTTTTCCTCCTCAGCCTCTTCTGCGGCCTCTTCCTCTTCTACCTTCTCCTCTTCGTCTTTTAGCTTCACAACCTTGAGCCCAACGGGTGGAATAACCGTAATTTTCTCTCTTTCAAGCTCGAGGGCCTCGATCCTGTCCCTGTTGGTATTGACCTTCTCCTGCAGGATGAACAGCTTGTTGTTGATCTCCTCTATCTTCATGTCCATCTCGGAGATCGACTTCTTGAGGTCGAGTATCTCGAGGTTTTCCTCCTCCAGCGGCTTGGTCTCCTGCTGGAGCGACGTACAGCCGAAGGCGAAGATGGAAAGGGCGACAAGCAACACTAGGCTTATGTACCTCATGTCCACTCCTTTTTTAAAGTTGTTCAGGTATAAGGGATAAGACTATGTCTATGAAATAAAATAATTTTTTCGCGCAACCGATATCGTTGTCTGAAAATAATCCGCTTTGGACGGTTTGTCAAGAAGAATCTGAAGACCGGCATGACCTGCGCGGGGACGGTTGCGATCCTATGCAGGGTCGGCCTTTAGAATATTGTCTATCTTCTTGAGGAAGTCAACCTTGCCCCGGCCGGTGAGGGATGAGAAGGCCAGGACCTCGTCCAGCCCCAGTTCCTTCTTTATCGCCGCCATGCGGTTGAAGAGGCGGTTAGCCGACAGCTTGTCGCACTTCGTAAGAACCGTCAGAACCGGAACCTCAAGCCCTGCGAGCCACCTGTAAAGGGAGCCTTCGAGCTCGCCTGGATCCCTCCTGGGGTCCAGGACCACGACCACCGCCTTGAGCGTCCGCCTGCTTCTGAAGTACCGCTCCACGACACCCTTCCACGCCCTCCTCTCCGAGACCGGTACCTTTGCATAGCCGTAGCCGGGCAGGTCGACGAGGTAGAATGCGTTGTTTATCCTGTAGAAGTTTATGGTCCTCGTCTTGCCTGGGGTCGAGCTGGTCTTGGCGAGGTTCCTGCGGTTTATCAGCCTGTTGATCATGGAGGACTTGCCCACGTTGCTCCTGCCGACGAGGGCTATCTCGGGCAGTCCGTCCGATGGGTACTGGGCCGCGGCTACGGCGCTCACCGTGAACTCTGCGGAGTGTATCTTCATCTTAGGCTCAAACGCTGACGGGTGCCGGCTTCCTTTCGGCTGTGCGTCACTCGAGGGGTCTTCCTTCCTGCCGGCGGTCTGCGACCGGCTCCTTCTTTTCGTGAGGGTGGTGTGTCCGGGCATCCCTTTCAAGCAGCCTTTCAAGCAGCCTGTTGGTCTTTTCGAGCTCTTCCTGGACCTCCTTAATGCGTGACTTCACGCCGAAGACCGAGAAGGGCAGCGCTATCCACAGGACGAGTACCACGCCCGCCGCCATGACGAAGAAGAGGGCGAGTGCGCCGAAGAGTGCGGTCGGTTGCGAGGACTCCACACCCGTCATTGCGGCCTCCCGGGGATGCGCTCTCTTATCCAGTCCGCGACCACGTCATAGGGGAGCCTCTCCTGGGCCCCTGTCTCCATCTGCTTTACGGTGACGGCCCCTTCCTTCATCTCGTCCTCCCCGAGTATTATCACGAAGCCGGCCCTCATCCTGTCGGCGCGCTTCATGCTGCTCTTCAAGGAGGCACCCCTGTGGTCGGCCACGACCCTGAGCCCCCTTTGCCTGAGGTCGCTTATCATGCCGATACTCATGCGCCCGGCCTCGCCGCCCATCGGGATGAAGAAGACGAGGGGCCTTTCCGGTACGGCCGACCTGTCGACCAGCATGGCCAGCCTTTCCATGCCTATGGCGAAGCCGAAGCACGGGGTCTCGGGGCCGCCGAGTTCCCGGACCAGGTCGTCGTAGCGGCCGCCGGCCGCTATGGCGTTCTGGGCACCCAGCGCACCGCCCGTGTAGGCCGTCACTTCGAAGGTCGTTCTTGTGTAATAATCGAGCCCCCTTACCATCCTCGGGTTCACCCTGTACTCCACGCCCATTCGGTCGAGTCCTGCCTTGAGCCCCTCGAAGTGCCCCTTGCATCCGGCGCAGAGGTAGTCAAGGACCGAGGGGGCGTCCTGCGTGGCCTCGATGCATCCTCGCGCCTTGCAGTCGAGCGCACGCAGGGGGTTCTTGTCTATCCTCCTTCTGCAGTTTGCGCAGAGCCTGTCCCTCTTGTCCTCGAGAAACCCTGTGAGCGCTTCCCTGTACGACGGCCTGCACACGGGACATCCGAGCGAATTAACCTCTATTTCGACGCCCCTTATGTCGAGGTTTCTGAAGAGTGCGGCCAGCATGTGAAGGGCCTCGGCGTCCACCATGGGGCTCTCCTCGCCCAGGATCTCGGCCCCTATCTGGTAGAACTGGCGGTAGCGCCCCTTCTGGGGCCTCTCGTAGCGGAACATGGGACCGGTGTAGAAGAGCCTCGTAACCGGCGCGGTGTAGAGCCTGTGCTCTATGTACGCCCTTACCGCAGGGGCCGTGCCCTCGGGCCTCAAGGTTACGGAGTCGCCGTGGCGGTCGGTAAAGGTGTACATTTGCTTTTCCACTATGTCGGTGGTCTCGCCGATGGTCCTTGAGAAGAGCTCGGTCTTCTCGAGGACGGGCAGCCTTATCTCGGAGAAGCCGTAGACATCGAAGATCCTCCTTGCCTCGTCCTCTATGTGGCGCCACACCCTGCCTTCGTCGGGGAGGATGTCGTTGAAACCGCGTATGCTGGTTACCTTCATGGTTTCCCTTCTCTCTCGGTAGGATCATGCGCCGACATGATGCCGGCGCCCTTACAGGTGCTTTTAACATAAAAAAACTTGGACGGCAACGGTTAACCGTTGCCGGAGGTGCACAAGGCCCTTGGCATACCGTGCCTGCGGCCTGTCTGATGGCTGGGTGTCATTTGAGGGATAGGTGCTCGAGGATTATGTCGTCAAGGGACTTCTTCTCCGAGGGAGCGGCGCCGTCATCTTCTACTGCCTGGGTATCGGTTGGCAGCGCATCCACTTCCTGCGGCTCCTCGAGGGAGGTGTGGAGGAAGTCGGCAGAGGATACCAGCCCTTCGAGTATCGGGCCCTCCTCCCCGACCGGTGGTGTTCCGGACGAAGGGGAGTTCGCGGTGGCGGCGGAGCTCTCGTCAAACAGGCCGGCCCTGAGGTCGCTCAGTATCGAGTTGTGCTGTTCCTCCATGAGCTCCCTAACCACGGTGTCGAGCCTGTCGAACTTTATTATGTCGTCATAGGGTGTCTTCTTCGAGGCAAGGACCACGCCGCCCTTGAAGAGGAGGGTCGTTATAACAGGGTTTTTCACGCCGCCGTCCTCTGTCTGGATGTGGTAGCGTTCACCGTTGTGTTCCACGTCCTGATTTATACCGATCTGCATCTCCAACTCCTTATATTTACCTTAATTTTTAGCATACCCGCGCTTTTTTTGCAAGTCTCGACCCGGTAGGGGTCCCGAGAGGCCTCCGACGAAAGAGGGTGGACGTTTTCCTCATGCACCGCCGTCCGGGCGGCGACGGATCAGGGCTTCGGGGCCGGGTGCGGCTGCACCGACCACACATAAATGTGTTGAAACCCGGTGGATTCTTTGGTAAGCTTTGGCCGGTGACTGGATATTTCAACCTTCCATGAACATTTATCGCGAGCGCCTGTCTGCGTGCTGATACGCACGGGCAGGCATTCCCCGCGGCGTGCTTCGGGGGTTGCGAGCGAAGTATAATCGGATAATTACTTAGCATGAGAAGATTCCCTGCAGGGAGCTTCAATATCATCGATGGTGTCCGGAACGGAAGAAACCGAATCTTTCGCCGTCGGCTGAAAAAAATGCTTGACAAAGGCGGAACAAAATAATAGGATAAAAAGGACCTTTTCGGTCTTATTGACATGTTCAGGCTAAGCAGAGGATCGGAATACGCGATACGCGGCATGCTTCATCTGGCGCTTCAGCCGCAGGGCAAGATATCGTTCATAGACGAGATATCTGCAGCGCAGAAGGTGCCGCGAGCCTATCTTGCAAAGATATTCCAGACGCTGACGAAGAAGGGTTTTTTACGGAGCGTTAGAGGGCCCGGCGGCGGGTTCGCCCTTCGCAAGGATCCCGCCGAGATAACGCTCCTTGACGTGATAGAGGCCATGGAGGGCGAGATCAGCCTAAACGAGTGCCTTATCCATGCCGGTTACTGCGAGATGGACAGTATCTGCCCGGTCCATGACATATGGCGTGAGGCTCAGGCGAGGTTCCTTGAGTTCCTTTCGGAATGCGACTTCTCCAAGCTCGCGGAGAGCGCCAGGCTCAAGGCAAAGCGCGTAAAGGACGCCGCCAAGTAGCCACAGCCAAAGGGCGAGGCACGTGCCTGTTGTGCGGTATACTGCGGGCCAAAAAGGACTATGCCAGTTCTTTTGCTCCTGTTCGCAGGCGGCCCTTTCCTTAGAGGCGTTCGATGGTACCCGGGAAATGCCGCGTATGAAAAGTTCTGCTACACTTGGTGTATCGCCCGTGTCAGTCGGACCGGCTTGTTCGAGGGTTTCGTACCCTGTAATATACGGTTGATACTGCGAAACAGGGTGTCCCGACCCGGGGCCGCCCTGGGGAACTATGAAAAGGCAAGGAGGAGAGAATGGAAGCTGCAAACGTAGTGGAAAAGAAGGAGTTCAAGGACGAGGCCGTCAACAAGGTTACGTACATCAAGACCGATGCGCTCGCCCAGGACACGTATTACTTCAAGCCGGGCCAGGTGCTGGACTACCACAGGCACCCGAACGGTGACCAGATATTCTTCGTTCACGAGGGGACCGGAACCTTCTACCTCGACGCGGGCGAGGAAGAGAGCGTCCCCCTCAAGCCGGGGTGCGTCGTACTTGCGCCGAAGAACGTGTGGCACAAGGTGGTGGCCGACTCCGAACTGATAATATCCCAGGCCACGGTGCAGCCGGCCGGCATGGAAACGAGGTCATAACTTTAACCAGCCAGTGGGCGTACCGTGCCGCGGTTGCCTCAAACATGCCGCGGCTCCATGGCCGGGCCCACAGGCCTCGGCCCGGGCCCATGGCCTACCTCCACGAAGGGCAGGCGACGGTATAAGTCGCCTGCCCTTTTTTCAGTGCGCCAGGCATGGCGCGCAGCGCCGTGACTGGCGCTATTCCCCGAGCTGTGGTGGTGAGGGGATGGCTTGGGGGTGGAAGTCCCCTACCGGCCCGGCAAGGGGAACGGTTAGCCGAACGGCAAGGGTGTCCATCGTGAGGTGGAATCCGAAGGAAGCCGAAGGCAAAGCACTGGCCCGACGAACAGGAACCGCATACGAGGCGGCCGCCGTGGGTGAGAAGGCCATTATCTTCAAAGCCCTGTACTTGCACGGAAACGGCGGACGTAGATGCGGCGGGTATAAGTGTGAAGGTCGCGCGTCTTACCCTGGGAGGTCTGGTGGTCTGCCTGAGTGCTAGTGACGTCGTGAGGCGTTGCGATGGGTCGCCAGAAGTCAGCCGAGGCCATAGTAGTGTCACTGACCACGACACGAAGGGCCGAACATGAGATGCCGCGAGTAGGCGGTGGGAACACGTGGGACGTTGACGAAGGCAGAAGATTCACTGCAAGTGGATGCCCGCCCGGAGGCGCCGGGGTGGAACCCTGGCGGGGCTGTGGCGGGTGCCGAGGCGGCCACGACGACCCACC
>WGEY01000063.1 GCA_015492495.1 Deltaproteobacteria bacterium
CTCCCCGTTGAAGGGGTCTTCACCTATGAGGTGCCGCCTCACCTCGAAGGCGACGTGGCGGTGGGAAAGAGGGTCCTCGTACCCTTTTCACGGCGCACGGTGACCGGCTATGTCGTTGCGCTGAAGAATGAATCCCATGTCGAGAGGGTGAAGGCCGTTGCGGACGTCATCGATGAGGTACCGGTCTTCGATGCGAAAAGGCTCAGGTTCCTCAACTGGCTCGCCTCCTATTATCTCGCCACGCCAGGCGAGGTCTTCCAGCTCATCCATCCCCCGTCGACAACCATAAAGAGCTACAGGTACTTCAGGCTTACGGACGAGGGAAGGTCCTTACTGGATGCTCCTTCAGGGAAGGACCGCACGGCCGTGGAGGTGTGCAGGGCGCTTTGTGACGGCGGAAAAACGCTCTCGGCGCTGACCAGAAGGTTCCGCTCAGGTGCGGTCTGTTCCGTGCTCGGGCGGCTCAAGAGGGACGGGCTCGTCGAAGAAGAGGTGCTGCTCAGGGGGGGCGGCAGAAGCAGGGTCGAGAAGTTGGCGTACATACCGGCAGGGCTTTGCTTTGACCAGGTACCGGAGGAGATAAGGACCTATGCCATGCAGAAGAGGCTCTTCGAGTACCTGCGGAAGAACGGACCGACCCCTTTGAGGGTGCTGAGAAAGGAGTTCGGTCATATCGACGGCTCCCTCGGAAGGCTCGGGCAGAGGGGGCTTGTGTGCATTGAAGAAAGCGAGGTATCGAGGGACCCTTTCAGGGAAATACCGGCGAGGCGGTCCGACCATGCCCCGAACAGGGAGCAGGCCGAAGCAATAAGGACGATACTGTCTAGGCTGGGAGAAGGCTACTCGCCGTACCTGCTCTACGGTGTCACCGGAAGCGGCAAGACGCTGGTCTACCTCAGGGTCATAGAAGAGGTCGTGCGTTCCGGAGGGAAGGCCGTATACCTTGTGCCCGAGATTGCGCTGACCGCGAGCATGGCGGGGTACCTGGCCGGCAGGTTCCCCGGAAGGGTAGCGGTCCAGCACAGCGGATTGTCGGATGGTGAGAGGTATGATCAGTGGAGGAGGATACTGAGGGGCGAGGTGGATGTCGTGGTAGGGGCAAGGTCGGCGCTCTTTTCGCCGCTTAAGGATTTAGGGGTGATAATAGTCGATGAGGAGCATGATCCGTCGTACAAGCAGGAGGAAGGGGTAAGGTACAATGCACGGGATGCCGCCCTCATGCTGGGAAAGATACTCGGCATAACGGTGATATTGGGGTCCGCCACACCGTCGATGGAGACGTTTTACAACTCGAGAAACGGCAGGGTCACGGCCATCCGCCTTGAGGAGAGGGTGGAGGGGGCCGCCTTGCCGGATGTCGAAGTGCTGGATGTGCGCGGAAAAAGCGGCACGATCATCTCGGAAAGGCTCGCCTCGCTGATGGAGGAAACTCTCGAGAGGGGCGAGCAGGCGCTTCTCTTCCTGAACCGCAGGGGGTTTTCTAACTTTCTCATATGCAGGGATTGCGGCCATGCGGTAAGGTGCCTGAACTGTTCCGTGACGCTCACCTTCCACAAGGCGGAGCGCCTTCTCAGGTGCCATTACTGCGATCTTTCCATGGAGCCGCCGGAGAGGTGTCCGCGGTGTGACGGCTACGACCTGGCCGACCCTGGTCTTGGCACAGAGAAGGTCGAAGAGGAGGTCATGCGGCTCTTCCCACGGGCCAGGACCGCACGGCTTGACAGGGACACGACCCGCAGGAAGGGGTCGACGAGGAGGATACTCGAAATGGTGGAGGCCCGTTCGGTCGATGTGCTCATCGGCACACAGATGGTCTCGAAGGGGCACCACTTCCCGGGCATAACCCTCGTCGGCATAATCTCGGCGGATACATCGCTCAATGTACCGGACTTCAGGGGGGCCGAAAGGACCTTCCAGCTCATAGCCCAGACCTCCGGAAGGGCCGGCAGGGGAGGGGCCCCTTCACGCGTGGTGATCCAGACGTTGAACCCGCAAGCCCACTGCTTCAGGGCGGCACTTTGCCACGACTACGAGGTCTTTTTTGAAGAGGAGATGAAGCTCCGCGAGGAGGCAGGGTACCCCCCGCTTGTAAGGCTTGCGCTCGTCCGGATAGAGGGATTGAAGGAAGAGGCGGTGGTCAAGACGGCCGGTGAGGTGAAGAAGGTCGCGCAGGCGCTTCTCAGGGGCTCCGGTGGCGGGGTTTCGGTCCTCGGCCCGGTCCCTTCGGCCATCCCGAGGCTAAGGGGACGCCACCGCTGGCAGATGCTCGTCAAGGGAAGAAGCGCGCGCGGGCTGAACGCCTTCCTGAGGTCCCTGCGCGGGAGCTTCGAGAAGATGCCCGCTGGGTTGAGCCTCATAATAGACGTGGACCCCTCGGGCACGTTGTGAAAACGTGCATAACGGATGGCGGGCGCAGAGGTCCGCAGTTGCCGCCGCTCCGGGGATCTTCAGCCCCCGTACCATCGCACAGTCCGTCCGTAAAGTCCTGTCCACACCGGTTTGCATGCCGAGAGAGCACTACCCCAGAAGTCTTCTCCAGGTGAGCACCCCCGCCATCCCGGATAACAGCAAGAGGTAGGTCGATGGCTCCGGAACCGGGTTCCTCTCGGCGATGTTGAACATGCATCGCGAGCGCATTCCCACGCAGTGGGCTTCGGGGTTAGCGAGCAAAATGTAATCGTATAATTCCTTACATGAGAAGATCCCCCGCAGCTTGGTGCAGGGAGCTTCAATCCACCTATGGCGTCTATCTCCGGGTCCGCATCCCCGGCCAGGATGGTACCGGCCCTTATGCCGTACCAGAGAGGTGCTTTTCCGGAAAGACGTATTCGCGCGTGTAGGCGTTAATGATGCCGCCGTACTCGGCACTCCCGCCGCGGAATACGACGGTGGGTGCCGTGCCCGTAAATGTGTAGGTCGGTTTGCCTGCTCCACCGCCGTTTATGTCGTGGTCCACCGCATCGGAGAGAAGTCCCCAGTCCGATAGTGACGTCGGCACCGCCGCGTTGCCGCCCTATATGCTGTACTCCACTACGTCCTGGGCTACGAAGTCCGTGGTTACCGGTCCCCCGCTGTAGCGGTCCTGGTGCGGGTACAGGCGCATGCTGTCGTACGGCCTGTCCATCTCGAACACCATCATGGCGTAGTTCGAGAAGTTGGTATCGAGAAAATCCCATAGGTAGGCCCGGGCACCGCCCAGGTTGTCGCCGTAACCGTCTGAAAAGGATCCCACAGCCCTGCCGTGGACCGAGGGGTCGGGCCGGAAGTCTCCCAGGGGTGACCTCTGAGACCGGCCCCGAGGTGGCTGATCACAGGTCGTGGCGATGGCCGGGGGTGCCATGGTGAGCACTAAGACGAGCCCAGCCATGAAACCGATGCTGTTCGTGATGGATGCCATGATCTTTTTCATTGTCGTTCCGTTCTTTTTTGCATGATACCGCCGGTGATTGTTATATGAACTGCAAGTTTTGCGCCATGCAATAGATGCCTGTAAGTGGCTGTCTTTGCAGAAAAATTTATGATTCCGAGATGCGTCTCTCCATGACTACTCTGAAAGTGTAAAAAAATCCGACACCTTTTGTGGAAGGTGTGCCGAAGGCAATCCCTCATACCCGTTTCGGATTTCATTAAAGTAAGGGCAGGGAGGCGCCGATAAGAAAATCCTCTGGAACGGACAAGGAATAGGCATGTAGTGGATGGGCCCGCGCCTGGTGGGGGAGGTGCGGCCTTGTGTAAGGGTTGCACGGCCTGTACCCCGGCGCTGTTCCAGGAGGGGTCGGCCGCGGGCGGACTGGATACCATTTATCCCGAGCGAAGGAGGGGTGTAAAGATGAAGAGCTTTAAGTGTAATGCGGTTGTATGGAAGGAAGAGGACGTATACGTGGCCAAGTGCATCGAGCTTGGTCTTACCGCCACAGGCTCAACCGTCAACGAGGCCGTGGAACTCCTGCAGGACAGGATCGTTAAGTTTCTCAAGAATGTCGACGAGGCCGAAGCGGAAAGCGGCGGGACGGAAGAGCTCGAACAGGGGCAGAGGATATACTTCTGTTGATCACCTCTTTTCCGCATCCGGCGGCATCCCGGAGCTGTATGGCTGCATGAACGTGCATTGCAAGCGTATTCCCCGCAGCTTGCCGCAGGAATCCTCAATCCGGCGCCTTAGGCCATCTCCGACGGAGGTCCCAGGGTACGCTGTTTGAGGCACCCGCAATCCTGAACTACTCTACCGCTACCCAGAAGGGGTAGCCGCAGACCTCCACCCTGTCCTTGATCTCGTGCCTTTCGGCATCGATCACAGCAACCTTGTTTTCGCCGGTTACGGCGACGTAGGCCTCCTTGCCGTCCGGGGCGAACCTTACTCCGTACGGCCCCCTTCCTACCCGTATGGTCCGGACCACGGTCCATGTATACGCATCTATGACGGTGACCGCGTCCGAACCCATACCCGAGACATAGACGTAGCCGCCGTCTGGGCTCACATCCACGCCGTGGCTGCCTCGCGAGACCGGCAGCTTCTTTGTGACCCTCTCGGCCTTGAGCAGTATTATCCAGACGGCATCCTTCGCATCGTCTGTTACTACGGCGTAGATGCCGTCCGGCGTTACGGCCAGGTTCTGTGGCCGGCCGTAGTCTTCGAGGTCAAGCTCTGCTATGATGGAGTGGGTCGACACATCGATGCTGCTCAAGCTGTTTGAGCCGCCGTTGGTCACATAGGCTATGGAAGAGGTCGGGTCGAAGTACACGTTGTACGGAGCCCTGCCGGTCATTATTATGCCTATCCTCGTCCATGTGTCCGGGTCGAAGACGTAGATGTCCTTTGAAAGCGGTCCCTCGTTGACTACATAGACCTGCCGGTTGTCCGGTGAGACGGAGATGCCGGTGGGCCTGTCGCCCAGGGGCAGTTTTTTTGCGACCTCAAGGGATCGGGTGTCTATGACGTAGAGCATTCTTGAGCCGGTCGATACCGCAAGGGCGTATTTTCCGTCCCTGGTTACCTCGATGTAGGTAGGTGATTTGCCCACAGGAATGGTGGTTACGACGGAAAGGGTATTGGTATCGATTACGGCCACTTTGTCGGATCCCCTGCATGACACATACAGCCTGTACGCCTGCGCAGGTTGGGCAGCTGCAAGCAGGATCAGGGTTGAGATGGCAAGGTGCAGGGCTCTTGCGCCCGGTATGCGTAGTGGTGACACACCGTACTCCTTGCCGGTCTTCCGGCTCTGTCTTACTATAAACTTATCCCGGAAAATAGCGCTGTCAAGCCTCTGAAAAGGTCTTCGTCTCATAGGGGTCGCGCTCGCGGTGCGTCTTCAACCCTTTCTTGAACTCGGCCGGCATGGCTGGTGCCACGGCATGCGTGTTTGATATGCAGGATGCGGTTCCGCAGGGTGCCGGATGACCGAATCGTGCAAGTTACGGTTGATCTTCGTAAATTTCATGGTAGAATTTACAGTATCCTGCAAAAGACGGGCACTCACCACCTCGCTGTGCCCTCCAGGGCATTCAGCGGCTAAATCGGCGGTGAATGTCGGAAGTTTTTACACTTTCCTGGGTGACAAAAATCGCGCTTTTTATTCTTCAATGGAATCAACATCTTCCAATTATGGCACGGAATTTGTAAATAATTGGGAGGAAACGGATGGGCCGTGGGCTGTTAAAGGAACGAAGGGGATCGTCCGATATTATAAATAAAGGGACAGGCGGAGCCGCTTCCGGTAGGTTCGGCCGGGTCCCGGGTATCGGAAGGAAGGATTTCCCGGTAAGGCCCTTGGTCAGAGACCGAGAAGGGGGTAAGAAGATGGAGATTGAATGCAATGCGATAGTGTGGAGATCAAAGGACAGGTACCTCTCCATATGTCCGGAGCTGGGGATCTCGAGCTGCGGCGAGAGCGCACGTGAGGCCGTGGAAAACCTCGTGACCGCGATGAAGCTGTACTTTGAGGGAGAGGATGCATGCGTGCTGCACGTGGCGGTCCAGGATGACGATGATTACGGTGAATTCGACATACAGGATGAGGATACCAACGGTATTTTGCCATGCTGATACTCGTGCTGAGCCATATTATCTCTAAAATAGTCCCATCTGCCGCGGCCCGGCGGGTTTCACCTCTTCGTTTTTCCCGAAGATACTTATTTTTCCGAACTCCCCGTCGAAGCCGGGGGTTATGTCTATCTCCGCCCGGCGGACCCGTATTACTGCCTCTGCGACCCTGGGGTGAGCGATCCTCCTTAGGTCTTCTTCCTCCATATCCAGCAAGACGTTGAACTCATTGCCCCCCATATCGACGATCCGCTTGTACTCCTTCCTGACACCGACGGTATTGACGCCCTTTCCAAGGGCCTCTGCGATGATCTCCTGAAGCGGTACCAGATGGCGGGCGGGTATTGCGCCTTCGGGCACGTAGCCTTCCGGGCGGTCGGCCAGCTCTTCGACCCTGTTCATGACCCCTACCGTCACCTCCCTTCCGCACACCGGACACACTCCTCCCGCCTTCCTGGTCTCTTCCGGGGAGAACAATATGCCGCATTCCCGGTGGCCGTCGTAGTGGTACTTTCCCTCCTCCGGAAAGAACTCGACCGTGAAGAGGAACCTCTTGCGGTCCTTCTTCTTTATGGCATCCGTTATATCGTGGTAATCCATCTCGCAATCGAAGAAGTTGGCCTCCCTGCCGAGCTTCGAGGGGGAGTGTGCGTCCGAGTTGGATATGAGCGTTATGCGGTCGAGTGAAGAAAGCCTCCAGTTCATCTCCGGATTCGAGGATAGCCCCGTCTCGATCGCGTGTATGTGTTCGGCCAGGTCGCCGAAGCACTCCTCTATGGAATCGAACCCGGACTTGCTGCCGAAGATGGAAAACCAGGGGGTCCATGCGTGCGCCGGAACGAGCATGGAATCCGGCGAGGCGTCCATAACGATCTTCAGGAGGTCCTTCACCGGAAATCCGAAGATAGGACGGCCGTCGGACGAGACGTTGCCCAGGGCCGCGAGCGTGGAGTTTATCTTCCTTGCGGCATCGAGGGTCGGGGTGAATACGAGGGAGTGTATCTTCCTGGTACGTCCCCCCTGGGAGTAGATGTTGCTTATCTCGGCCGTCAGCATGAAGCGTACCGCACCGTCCTCTGTCTCCTTGCCCCTTTGAACCAGCAGCCCGTTGCCGAGCGGTACGAGCTCCTTTTCGATGGCTGCGAAGTGGGCTGGATGTGTGAAGTCTCCGGTGCCGACGAGGTTTATCCCCTTCATCCTGGCCCAGAGCGCAATGGTGGGCAGGACCATGTCCCTGCTGGTTGCGCGTGAGTACTTGGTGTGTATGTGCAGATCGGCGATGATACGCATGTCGCTGTTTCACCCCGGGGTACGGGATCTGATAGGGTCCGCCCCCTCTTTAGAGTCCCATGATGTTGAAGCCCGAGTCCACGTAGATTATCTCTCCGGTTACGCCGCTTGAAAGTGGGCTTGCAAGGTACAGCGCCGTGCCGCCCACGTCCTCCGGGGTGACGTTGCGCCTCAGGGGAGACTTCGCCTCCACCATGTCGAGTATCTCCTTGAATCCGGATATGCCCATGGCGGCCAGCGTCTTGATCGGTCCGGCGGATATGGCGTTGACCCTGATGCCCTTGGGACCGAGGTCCGAGGCCAGGTACCTCACGCTCGCCTCGAGCGCCGCCTTTGCCACCCCCATTACGTTGTAGTTCTGAATAGCCCTCTCGCTCCCCAGGTAGGTGAGCGTTATGACGCTTCCGCCCCGGCCTTCCATGAGGGGATAGGCCCTCCGGCACAAAGCAACGAGCGAGTACGCGCTTACGTCCATCGCGAGCCTGAAGCCGTCCCTCGAGGTGTTTACGTACTCGCCCTTGAGCTCTTCCTTTTTGGCGAAGGCCAGGGAATGTACGAGTATGTCGAGGGCGCCCCATTCCTCCCTTATGGCGTCGAAGAGCGTATCTATCTGGTCGTCCACCGTTACGTCGCACGGCAGGACGAGCCTTGCGCCCACGGACTCCGCAAGGGGTCTTACCCTTTTTTCCAGGTTTTCACCCACATAGGTGAAGGCCAACTCCGCGCCTTCCTTCTTCAACGCCTCTGCGATACCCCACGCAATGCTCCTTTCATTCGCCACCCCGAGAATGAGACCTTTTTTGCCGTCGAGCAGTCCCATGAATGACCTCCTTCTTACATAGTTAAAGTCTTTTTCCTTCCGCAGCCGTCGAGACCGGTCAACCGGGCTCACCGCGGACACGGATCATGTGCAAGGTAGGCAGCCACACACAAACGTTTCGTAGTACATGCGCCGGAGACCGGACCCTCCGCCCGCGGGCGGGGATTACTTCCGCATGGAGCTGTAGTAGTCGCAGTAATCCCGTACAGCGCACTCCTCGCAAAGCGGTTTCTTCGCCTTGCAGGTACGCCTGCCGTGGAGGATCAGGAGGGTCGTGGCATCCACCCACAGCTCCTTCGGGATGATCCTTGAGAGGTCCTCCTCTATGCGCTCCGGATCCGTACTGTTGGTAAGGCCGAGCCTTCCGGCCACCCTCTTTACATGCGTGTCGACGCCTATGGCCGGTATGCCGAATGCGGAACCCAGCACGATGTTCGCGGTCTTTCTGCCCACCCCCGGAAGCTTCGTGAGCTCATCGACGCTTTCGGGTATCCTTCCCCCGAACTCTTCGACGATCTTATTGCAGCACGCCTTTATGGACTTCGCCTTGTTCCTGAAGAAGTTTATCGAGCGTATGAGCCCTTCGAGCTCCTCGGTCTCGGCCTCTGCGTAGTCTCTGGCCGTCCTGTACCTCGCAAAGAGCGCCGGTGTCACCTTGTTTACGCGCTCGTCCGTGCACTGGGCGGAAAGGATCGTGGCAACAAGCAGCTCGAGCGGGGATGAGAAGTTCAGCGCGATCCTTGCGCCGGGCATCTCCCTTTTAAGCGTCTTAAGTATCTTTCTTGCCCTGTCCCTTTTATCCATGCGGAAGGTGAACGGTCTGAGAGTGGTCTCTCGGGATGCGGAGGTCCGTTGTCGGTGAAGTAAATACGCCCTTCAGCTCGTTCTCTCTATCACGTAATCGGCCACCGCCGCAAGCGAGGCCCTTTCGGTGTCCGGGTCGAAGGGGTCGAGGTACTTCTTCGCCTTTTCGATCCTTTCCTTTGCAAAGGCGGTGGTGTATTCGATGCCGCCGTACTTCTTGATTATCGCCAGGACCTCTTCGAGCCTTTCCCTGTCCACGTCGTCGGCCTCGATGGCCTCGCGCATGATCTCCCTTTCGCCGGGTGTGGCGTCCCTGCAGGCCTTTATCAGAGGCATGGTGACCTTGCCTTCCCTGAGATCGTTGCCGATGGTCTTACCCAGGCATTCGTCCTTTGAGGTGTAGTCGAGGCAGTCGTCCATGAGCTGGTAGGCGATCCCGAGCTCCATGCCGTAGCCCGCCAGGGCCTCTTCCCTCTCGGTGTCCATGCCGGCCAGGATCGCCGGTATGCGGCACGATGCCGAAAAGAGCACAGCGGTCTTGTTCGTTATGACGTTTAGGTACTCCTCTTCCGTGGTCTCTATGTCAGAGTGCTTTATGAGCTGAAGCACCTCGCCCTCGGCCATGCGGGTCGTGGTGTCCGAAAGGATCTTCAGTATCCTCATATCACCCTGTTTTACGGCGAGGTAGAAGGCCTTTGAGAGGAGGTAGTCTCCCACGAGCACGCTCGAGCCGTTTCCCCAGAGCGAGTTGGCCGATGCATTGCCCCTCCTCAAGTCCGCGTTGTCCACGACGTCGTCGTGCAGGAGCGTGGCCGTGTGTATGAACTCCACCACCACAGACATCGGTATGTGGATCGAGCCGCCGTAGCCGCAGAGTCTGCTCGAAAGGAGAAGCACCAGGGGGCGCAGCCTCTTTCCACCGCTTGTGAGGATGTACTCGCCTACTTTTTTAATGAGATAGACGTCGGAGTCGAGGTTCTTCTTGAATTCGGCTTCGACCCTCAGGATATCGTCTCTTATGAGGTTGAACGCCTCCTGAATATGCATCTCCGGCTCCTTTCGCGTGGCATAATGTTACCGTACTATGCGCTGAGATGTCAATTTTTTCCTCGGTGAAAGGAGGGGCTGAAGGGATGCGCTTTCTTGAGGGTTTACGCTATGATGCATATGTCCTTTATGAGGCATGAGCGGCACCTTGCCGCATCCCTCTTTCTGCGGCATTCTTCGAGGATGCCGAGCCTCGACAGTGCGAAGTCGTACTTGACCGGGTCCGACGGGTCGAGCCTCTTGAGGTTCTCGGTTATCTCCTCGGCCATCTTCCAGTCCGGCGTGGTCCGGCCGGTAAGACCGATGTAACCGGAGATGCGGGCTATGTGGGTGTCGAGCGGTATCACAAGCTTCGAGGGATTTATACCCTTCCACAGGCCGAAGTCCAGGGAGTCGGCGCTCCGTACCATCCATCTAAGGTAGAGGTTGAGCCTCTTGCACGGGCTCTTGGCCGCTGGTGACGGAAAAAAGAACCTCACCCCAGCGCGTTCGGGGAGGCGTTCCGTGCCGTACAGCCCCGCGGTGTCGAGGGCGAGTGTCCTTTCGGAGAACGAGATGAGGGCCTCCTTTATGTTCGCATGCACAGGCTTGTACCCCTTATTGAAGAAGGCCCCGATGGAGCCGTACCCTTCGATCATCTGCCTTGCAAAGTATATGAGGCAGGAGATGTCCCTCCCGTCGTTGAAGCGGTGCTTGAAGCCGGAAAAGAGCCGGCCGTCTTTTGCGGGGTCGAAGTTTACGGTGAATGTGTAAGGCTTCCATCCCATGATCTCCAGCACCCTTTGAATGCTCCTCTTTATGGTATCCACCCTCCCGTACGCAAGGCTCGAGGCGATGAGACCCACCACCTCCCTGTCCCGTTTGGCCTTGAACCTGTGGACGAATTCGATGGGGTCTGAAGAGAGGAAGGCGTGGTCGTAGGTTGCGTACAGCCTTTCGAGGCGGCGCCTGAGCTTTTGCATGTCTGTTTCGGCCATGCGCGGGATGTCGTCGCGGTGTTTAGCGGTATTTAAGGGATGCTTGTTAAGGAAACTCTGTTTGGTCGTCATTGCGAGCGCGGCGCGGCAATCTTGTCTTTCTTGAAAATCAACCGGTTACGGGATTGCCCTGTTGAGTTCCATTGGCATCCCCTCTTCGTTTTGCTCAGGCTTGGCTCACTGGGATAAGCCTCACAATGACAAAAATGGAATTTTCAGACCTTTCTTAAAAGGGTCGTTTCCGCAAAGAGAGGATGCTCCACCAGTGCCGGAACGGATTATAACACCCGGGGGTTGTGAGGGTCAATGCGAAGATGCATAGAGAGCGTCTCTTGTCCTGTTTTCCTCCTTGTACGACACGCAAATATCTGTTGTATTCTGTTATAAAGAAAACCGTCGATTGCATCATCGCCGCCACAGCAATTGAGAACGGGCTTACACCCCTGCACAAGGACGGTGACTTTGACCGTACCGCGGCATGCACCGGACTGAAGGTGCTGTGATACCCCCCCCATTGCCGGCCATGAGACGAAACAGATCGAGCAGCTTCCGACCACCATGCAAAGACTAAGGCACGGTTGATGCCCGGACGATGTCAATCCGCGCATTCCAGCAGAAACTTCTAATAGCCCTGAGCATCGGCTTCAATCTGTTGTCCATATCCAGACTCGGGATTATGTGAAAACTCCATAGTACAGTAAACCCGGAGTTGCGTTAAGGAAGCTCCGGTTTGCTCGTCGTTGCGAGGGCCTTCGGCCTGAAGCATCTATGAAAAAGCCACCATTGTCAATATCTTTCACACAGTTTTTTACATAGTTTTCCTACAAAGCCTTCCTACAAGGCTCTACCAAGTTATGTTGCATCCGGACACTTATAGTGTGGATTTTATCCCAAGCATCTATTCGTGCTC
>WGEY01000064.1 GCA_015492495.1 Deltaproteobacteria bacterium
GCCTCGGAGGGGGGCGCGACGTCTTCTTCGGCCGCCTCGCCGGCCTCCCCTTCCGTATCCTCGCAGGGCTCATGGTCCGGCGCCCCTATCTCCGGTTCGTTACCCGTAAGCCCGGGCAGTGTTTCGTGCCGGGGTTCGGCCGGGGGTGATCCTGCGTAACACGCCACCACGTCCCTTTCACCCTCTTCTATGAAGCGGGCTGCATCGGCGGACGGGGAAACCCTCGTGTCTGCGTATATCTCCACACACAGGGGACTTTCGGGCGCCAGGCTGTAGGCATAGACGAGAAGCCTCTCAAGGGGTGATTCGTGTGACGCACCCTGCTGCGGTGTGGTTGCAAAGACCCCCTCGCCATCCAGAAATATTGCAAAGTGCCACCGCCCCTGGTCCCGTACCCCTGCAGCCGTGTCGTTCCATTCGTCCGGCCCCGGGGTCTCTCCGGCCCGTAAGGCCATGATGGCGTCCTTTCCCTGCTTCTCAATCTTCTCTATGACCCCCTCGAGGTTTACGACGTCCGTCGAGAAGCTCTGAGTAGGGCTGTGGGTCAGCTTCACGAGCATGCAGAGAAGGACCTTCTTGTCCGCCTCGACCACGTCGACGTCCGCCGAACCCCTCTGCCTGTACCATGCAAAGAAGTCGCTTATTTCCATGCGCCTCTTCTCCTCCGGGCCGGTAATCGCGGCGCCGTAGGGTCTGCCCTGAATGAAGAAGAGGAAACAGGTATCCAGGCCCCTTCTGGCCTCGACGTACCCGTCCTTCAACCTGTCTTCCACGTCCTTGAAGAAGGGGCCGAGGCCCGAGAAGTCAAGGTCGTTTTCACCGAAGAGTATGGTGGTCTGAAATACTTCCATTATATCCTGGTCATGCCCGGGGGGGATCCTTCCCCGTAAAGCTCCTCGAGGATCGCGCCTGCCCCCATGTCGATCAGCCTCTCGGCGAGTATCGTTCCGAGCTCTTCGGCGCGGTCCGTTCTGCCCTCTACAGCGTCCTTCAGGACCTTCCTTCCATCGGTTGTGGCTACCAGGCCCGTAAGTGTAAGGGCCTCCTTCTCGACCGTTCCGTAGGCCGCTATGGGCACCTGGCATCCGCCCTCGAGCCTCTTGAGCATCGCCCTCTCGGCCCTTACGGCGGTGGAGGTCGGGGGATGGTCGAAGAACGCGACGAGCCCGTTTATGAACTCGTCATCCACCCTCGTTTCGATGCCGAGGGCGCCCTGTCCTATGGCCGGAAGAAGCCTGTCCGGCTCGAGGTACTCCGTGATCCTGTCGGTCCAGCCGAGCCTCTTTATCCCGGCACCCGCCAGTATTACGGCATCGTAGATGCCTTCGTCGAGCTTCCTCAAACGCGTATCCAGGTTGCCCCGCAACTGCAGCACCTCGAAGTCCGGCCTGAGCATCAAGAGCTGTGCCTGCCGCCTGAGGCTCGATGTGCCTATCCTGGCTCCGCTCGGCAGGTCCAGAAGCCTCCTTCCGTTCCTTGCAACTACTACGTCCCTCGCATCCTCCCTCTCGGTTACGGCCCTCAACCAGAGCCCCTCGGGCAGAACCGTCGGCACATCCTTCATGGAATGCACCGCAAGGTCCACCTTGCCGTTAAGCAGTGCGTCTTCGATCTCCTTTACGAACAGGCCCTTGCCCCCGACCTTTGCCAGCGGTACGTCGGTTATCCTGTCGCCGGTGGTCTTTATCCTCACAAGCTCCACTTCCGTATCCGGGTGATGCCTTTCGATCTCGGATCTAACCCAGTTCGCCTGCCACAGGGCGAGCTTGCTCGCGCGTGTCCCGATCCTTATCTTCTTTTTTTCAGCCAATACCTGCCACCTCTGCCTTTATTCCGAGCCGTGGTTGCATAAAAGAACACGACCCTACTCCTCGCCGCTGCGGGTCTTTTTCAACGCCTCTTCATCTTCGAGCTCAAACAGCTTCCTTACGGCCTCTATGTAGAAGTCACCGTCGACGTTGTTGGCCTCCTTCTTGAGACGGTTTATCGGGTTGTGGAGTATCTTCTTGGTTATGGAGGATGTCATTGCATCGAGTGTCCTGATCTCCCTCTCGGACAGGCCGTTGAGCTGCCCAAGGGCCTTTTCGAGCTCGCTCTTTCTTATCTTCTCCAGCCTCTGCTTGAGCGCTATTATCGTGGGCACTACATCGAGAGAGTTTATCCAGCGATAGAAGGTATCCATCTCTTCGTCTATGATCGCGTCAGCCTCCTCCGCCTCCCTGGCCCTCTCCTTGAGGTTCGCCTCCACGACACCCTGCAGATCGTCTATGTCGAAGAGGTACGCGTTGTCTATGTTGTTCACCAGGGGGTCGATGTTCCTGGGGACGGCGATGTCTATGAAGAACATCGGCCTGTGCTTGCGCTCCCTCATGACCCCCATAACGTCATCGGGCCTTATGATGAAGTTGGGCGAGCCGGTCGAGGCTATCACGATGTCCACGCCCTTTATGTAATGCAGAAACTCCCGGAACATCACGGCAGAGCCCCTGAACTCCCTTGCCATCTCGACGGCCCTCTCGTACGTCCTGTTCGTTATGAGTATCTCGCGTACCCCGGCCGTAAGAAGGTGCTTTGCCGCAAGCTCGGCCATCTCTCCTGCGCCCACCAGCATGACGGTCTTGCCGGTGAGGTTGCCGAATATCTTCTTGGCCAGCTCGACCGCGGCATAGCTTATGGATACGGCGGCTGCACCTATCCTTGTCTCGGTCCTTATCCTCTTTGCAACGGAGAAGGCCTTGTGGAAGAGCTTGTTTATTATGACTCCGGCCGTGTCGTTCTGTACCGCGATGCTGTAGGAGTCCTTCACCTGCCCGAGTATCTGCGGCTCGCCCATGACCATTGAATCAAGGCCCGAGGCGACACGGAAAAGGTGCCTGACCGCATCCTCGCCGGTATGGACGTAGAGGTGGTCGTCGAGGTCTCTTAGAGGTATGGAGTGGTATTCGGAGAGAAAACGCTTTATCTCACGTATGCCCTTTTCTATCTCCTGGGAGATGCCGACTATCTCGACCCTGTTACATGTCGAAAGTATCACACATTCGTTGATGTCGTACTGTCCTACGAGCCTTCCGAGCGCCTCTTCGATGGACTCCCCCTGAAAGGAGAGCCTCTCCCTTATATCTATCGGAGCCGTTCTGTGATTGAGCCCTACTATTACAAGATTCATCGCCGGTTACCGGTTATCCGTGGCCTGTTTTAGCTAAAACCACATTCTATCTAAGAAGCCCGTGGGCCCCTCCAAAGAGAAGGTATATTATGAAAAAAGAACCTATGAGCACGGCGAAGGCCACCACCGAGAACATCGCCGACTTTCTGCCGCGCCACCCGGTGGTGAGCCGCCCGTGCAGCAGGGCAGCATAGAGGAACCACGTTATGAGCGACCATATCTGTCTTGCCTCCCAGGACCAGTAGCTCCCGAGCGAGTACTCGGACCATATGGCCCCTGTTATTATGGCGAGCGTCAGGAGCGGAAACCCGTATGTAAGGCACCTGTAGTTCAGCTCGTCGAGGATCTCGACCGAGGGCAGTATGAAGTACAGCCCCTTTATCCTGCGTTTTTTTAGATATCGGTCCTGAATAAGGTACATTATACCAAAAATACATGCCAGGGTGAAAAAGGCGTTACCCAGGAATGCGAGGATTACGTGGACCGGAAGCCAGTAGCTCTCCAGGGCCGGGGCGAGCGGAACGATCTCTTTCGGGAGGAGCGATGCGGTAACCAGGAGCAGGAAGGCGAAAGGAGCGACAAACGCCCCCAGGACCGTAATCCTGTAGCGATAAAGGAGTACTATGTACAGCGCCACCGTAAGCCATGCATAGAGCGTCAAGGATTCGTGGAGGCTCGTGGCCGGGGTTCTTCCGGCCTCGATCCACCGTCCTATTATGGTGACCGTATGCGCGCCGAAGCCGCCATACAGGAGATACCTTCCGGCCCTTACAAGGCCCGCGCGGTGTGAAAAGAGGTAAGCTATGTATATTAACGTCGCTACAAAGTACGCCGCCGCGGTTATATGAAAAAATATGTAACTCACAATACCTGTCTATGTTAAGGCCATTTGCCACCACATCTAAATCGGCTTGTTCCCCCGTATTCTTGAGCCCTTTTAAAAAATCGTAACCCCCTTGAAGGGGGATCCTTGGCGCTCATGGTATGACGGAGAGTGGCTATCTCTTCAACCTTATACCGAGCTTCGAAAGCGTATATTCATTCCCGAGGACCTCCCTGAGAAAGCGGTTTATCCTCGCCGCGGACCCCCCGGCGATCCACTCGAGCATGGGGGAGTCCACGAGTGTTCTGTATATCCTCGTTTTTTTATCACTTTTCGCACCTTCTTTCAACAACTTATTCCTTACGGCCCCCAGTATCTCCACAAATGTTACAAGCTCCTGCGGCAGGGCGTTCTCGAGGGCGTTACGCAGCGTTTTGGCAAGGAAAGGGCTCTTTCCGGAGGTGGAGATGGCGACCTTGAGCTCTCCCCTCTCAACGACAGAGGGCACTATGAAGTTACAGGCATCGGGGTGGTCCACCACGTTCAGGAGCACGTTGAAGTCTTCGGCATCCTCGTATACCTGCCGGTTGGTCTCCTTTGAATTCGTGGCGCTTATCACCAGGAAGTAACCTTCCAGGTCGCCCGGCGAGTACCTTCTGGGTATGTGGCGGACCCTATCCGCGCCCTTTTTTGAGACGAGCCTTTTCAGTCCTTCCGTGAGCCGCGGGCTCAAGACGGTTACATCGGCTCCGGCCGAAAGGAGCGAGCGTACCTTCCTCTCCGCGACCTTGCCGCCGCCCACGACGAGACAGGGCCTGCCTGCTATATCCAGGAATACAGGGTAATAGGCCATGGGATAAGTCCTCCTCTTTAGCCTGTTCCATGCCTGTTCCGCACCGGGATGTGCAGGACATGCGCAAACAGCGGCACACCCGCCCACGTTCCATGTCGAATACGGCCTTCGCCGTGCTTACCCAACCTTACCATCTCTTCCAACCCACTGTCAACAAAGTGTTTTCTCTCCAGGCCGGTCGGGTCAGGGACGAGAGGGCCGCCGTATTCCCGGGGCTGTGGGCCGGCCGATCGCGCTGCAACCGGAAGAAAAAGAGGTATATCCGAATACTACTGCAGAGCGGGCGATCGGAGGTGCGCCCCGGGTAAGCTTTTGCGGGATTGTGTTTTCAACACCCCACAGGTTGTGTTATAATTCAAAATTTAAATGTCTGCTACAGAAACGGTAACCAGCAACCCCTTCCAGAAGGCCGTAAGGGGGGTCTCCTCTTTGGGGCCAGGGGAGAGGTTTGTGCTCTGCGGGCTTACCGGCGCATCAAAGGCCTGGCTGCTTTCGAGGGCATTCCGGTCGGACCGGTCGAGGCCGTTCCTTGTGGTGCTAGCGGACCAGGAAAGGGCCGAGTCCTTTGCCGCGGACATGAGGTTTTTCCTCGGCACGGAAGACGTCCTCTTCTACCCGTCATCCGAACTCCTGCCGTTCGAGGTCCAGACCATCCATCCGGATATATCGGCCCGGAGAATCTTCTTCCTCCACAGTATCCTTGCAGCAGAAAGGCCGTTTGTCGCGGTGACCGCTGCGCCGAACCTCGTCGAACGCGTAATCCCCAAGGACGCCTTGATCCGCAAGGTCCTTAGGATCGAGCTCGGCTCGGAGTACCCGCGTGAAGAACTCCTTGCAAGGCTCCATGAGATGGGCTATGCCAGGATGTCCATGGTCGAGGAACGCGGTGAGATGAGCATAAGGGGAGCCATCCTCGACATCTATCCCCCGCCTGTGCCTGAGAGCGGGAACTACCCGGTAAGGATCGAGTTCTTCGGCGATGCGGTCGAATCCATAAGGACCTTTGATCCATCCACCCAGAGGTCGCAGAAGGAGCTGCTCGAAGTGCTCATACTCCCGGCTAGAGTGGCCGACCTGTCGCACGGTGCAAGGATGCGGGCAAGGGAGAGGCTTCTCGAAAGGGTGGAGGAGCTGGGCATGGGTAGGGAGGCGTGGGAGCCGCTGTACAACAGGTTGAGGGACGGCACCGACATACAGGGTGTGGATGCGCTCCTGCCGCTCTTTTACGAGCGGCTTGACACGGTGTTCGACTATCTCCCGGAAGACACGCTCGCTGCCGTCGTGGATCCGTCCGCAGTGGAGGCAGGGATAAAGGAATTTTCTGCCGGCGTTGATGAGCGGTCATCCGCGGCGAGGTCCTTCGTAAGGGCCGAGGAACTGTACTCTGACGGGGAGGCCTTCCACGCAGCGCTCCGGGCCAGGCCGCTCGTGGAGATAGAACCACTCAATGGCGAAGGCATTGAGATCGAGACCGAATCCAACCTGGACCTCAGGCAGGACATAACCCTCAAGAAAGACCTCTCGCCGTTGAGGGAGAGGATCCGTTCCTGGCTCGACCACGGCCTTTCGGTATACCTTACCGCGCACAACCGTGCGCAGGCAGAGAGGATGCAGGAACTTCTCGACGGGTTTTCAACCTCTGTGATGAAGGGGCCTGAGATGCTTCAGGCCGCGGCGCGAAAGGAGAGGGCTTCCGTAAACATAGTGGAGGGCACGCTCTCGGCGGGCTTCAGGCTGGCCTCGGAGTCGATCGTCATCGTGACCGAAGAGGAGATCTTCGGCGAAAGGATCAGGGGCAGGCGGCCTCCCTCGAAGAAGCTCGACACCTTCCTCAGCCAGCTCAAGGACCTCTCCGAGGGGGACTTCATCGTCCATGCACTCCACGGCATCGGCATATACAGGGGATTGAAGCGCCTTGAGTTCGACGATACGGCGAATGACTTTCTGCTCATCGAGTACAGGGACGGTGACAGGCTGTACCTGCCCGTCCAGAGGATGGACCTTGTAACCCGCTACCACGGTGTCGAGGGACGCCAGCCCGAGCCGGACAAGCTCGGGGGCAGGGGCTGGGAGAGAAAGAAGGCAAAGGTCCGGAAGGCCGTGGACCGCCTGGCCGGTGAGCTCTTAAGGCTCTACGCCGCAAGGAACGCGGCGGAGGGATACGCCTTCTCCGCTCCGGGCAGGCTCTTTACCGAGTTCGAGGCCGGCTTCGAGTACGACGAGACCCCGGACCAGGAGAGGGCCATAGAGGAGGTCATGCATGACATGGGACTTAAGAGGCCTATGGACAGGCTCGTCTGCGGGGACGTGGGATACGGAAAGACCGAGGTCGCCATGAGAGCGGCCTTCCGCGCGGTGCTCGACGGAAAACAGGTCGCCGTGCTCGTTCCCACGACCGTACTCGCCCAGCAGCATTACCTGACCTTCAAGAAGCGCTTTGCCCCCTACCCGGTCACCGTCGAGGTGCTGAGCCGCTTCAGGTCGAGGACCGATCAGACAGATACCCTCGCAAGGCTGCACGAGGGCAGGGTCGACATAATCATAGGCACGCACAGGCTGCTCCAGAAGGACGTCGTGTTCAAGGACCTTGGGCTCATAGTGATAGACGAGGAGCACCGCTTCGGGGTAAGACACAAGGAGAGGCTCAAGGGGCTCAAGAAGGAGGTCGATGTGCTGACCCTCACAGCCACCCCCATACCACGCACGCTCCACATGTCGCTTGCGGACATAAGGGACCTGAGCATCATAAACACACCGCCTGAGGACAGGCTCGCCATAACCACCAGGATCATAAGATTCGACGAAGGGGCCATAAGGGAGGCCATTGAGAGGGAGATCAAGAGGGGCGGGCAGGTCTTCTTCGTCCACAACAGGGTCCAGAACATAGGGGCCATGCACGAGTACCTCCGGACCATAGTGGCCGGCATAAGCCCGGATATAAGGATAGGGGTCGCGCACGGACAGATGCGCGAGGGAGAGCTCGAAAAGGTCATGCTCGCCTTTGTCAACAGGGAGTACGATATCCTGCTCTCGACGACCATAATAGAGTCGGGCCTCGACATACCGGCGGCCAACACGATCATCATAAACAGGGCCGACAGGTTCGGGCTCGCGGAGCTCTACCAGCTGAGGGGCAGGGTCGGCCGCAGCAACCACAGGGCGTATGCCTACCTCATATGCCCGGATGCCTCCACCCTGACCGCCGAGGCGCGCAAGAGGATGGAGGTCATAAGGGAGCTCTCCGAGCTCGGCTCCGGCTTCAGGATAGCCGCATACGACCTCGAGATAAGGGGGGCCGGCGAGCTGCTCGGGGCCAGGCAGTCGGGCCACATCGCGGAGGTCGGGTTCGACATGTACACCCAGCTGCTCGAAGAGGCTGTGAAGGAGCTCAGGGGTGAGAAGGTCGTCCACGAGCCGGAGCCCGAGATAAACATCAAGGTGTCCCAGTACATACCAGAGGAGTATGTGCCGGACACGAGGCAACGGATCAACATCTACAAAAGGCTTGCCACCGCCGCGACCAGGGACGAGCTCGCGGAGCTCCGCGAAGAGCTCACGGACCGCTACGGCGCGGTCCCGCAGGTCGCCGAAAACCTCTTCGATGTCGCTGCACTCAAGCTCGACCTCAAGTCGATCGGCGCCGTCGAGCTCGTGCAGAAGGCGATGCGCCTGTATGTGACATTCTCCAGGGAGGCCGTCAGCGAGCGTCCGGACCTTATCCGCCGCGTTATTGACATTGTGAAAAGGGATCCCACCGGGTTCAGGCTTACGCCGGATGAGAAACTAGTACGCTTCATGCCACAGGGTGCGGACCCGCTCGACGAGGCGAGATATCTGTTGAAAGAGTTGACCAAGTGGTGATAGAATTTAAGTTTATGAAGGCCGCGGCTCGTAAAGGAGACGGGCTTCGTACCGTCCGTGTTCTGGCTCTCTCAGGGCTCTCCGCCATCATCCTCTTCATCGTACTCTCCGGGTGTGACGGTCCGACCGAGGAGCCTAGAACGGGTGCGCCTGCGGCAAGGGTCGGAGGCAGCACCATAACGGTGGAGGAGTTTAGGGCCGAGCTCGCCCGCATCCTGCCCGAGGGCGGGGAAGAGATCTCCGAAGAGGAGCTGCGCGAGCTTAAAAAGGGGCTCCTGAACCGCATGATAGAGGAAAGGCTCATCCTCGTCGAGGCGGAAAGGATGGGTATAAGCGTCACCGAGGAGGAGGTTTCGCAGGAGATGAAGGCCCTGTGGGACGGCCCAATGGACGAGGAGTCCAGGGCCTCTATCCTCAAGGGGTACTCAAGCCTCGATGACTGGAAGTCGGAGCTGCGCAAGAAGCTTATCATCAGAAAGACCGTGCAGACCGTCGTGAACGCCGGGGTGGAGGTTACGGACGAAGAGGCGAGGGAATACTACGACAAGAACAGGAAAGAGTACGAGATGCCCGAACAGGTACGCGCAAGGATGATAGTCGTCGAGACCGAAGAGGAGGCCAGGCGTGTCATGGAAAGGCTGCGTAGCGAGAGGTTCGAGGCGGTGGCCGAGGAGGTCTCGGTGGGGCCCGAAGCGGTGGACGGCGGTGACCTCGGATTCTTCGGCAGGGGCGACATGCCGGTCGAGTTCGAGGAGGTCGTATTCAAGTTGCCCGCCGGCAGTGTGAGCGGCATAGTAAGGACACCCTACGGCTATCACATATTCAAGGTGATCGAGAAGAAGAAGGTGAGAAGACTCGGCTTCGACGACGTAAAGCAGAGCATCATGGAGAAGCTCAGAACCGAGAAGACCGAGGATGCATACCGCAGGTGGCTGCTCTCGTTACAGAAAAAATCACGCATAGAGGTGGACAGGGAGATCCTCTGAGATGAAAGAGCGTATGTCCGCGATAGGAGATGTGTTGAGGACAATGGTCCTTGCCGTGCTCGTTGCCGCGGCGTTGGTTGCGGTACCCGCCGTGCATGCAGCGGCCGAGGTCGTGGACCGTGTCGTGGCCGTGGTGAACGACAGGGTGATCACCCTGTCCGAGCTCAATGCGGCCTATGCCGTGGCGCTCGGCGGGCTCAAGGGGAGCGGGCTCGGCGACGAGGACACGGTTGAGACAAGGAGCAAGGTCCTCGACAACCTCATAGAGCGCACACTCATAAAGCAGGCCGCAGAAAAGGCCGGCATAGAGGTCAGCGAATGGGAGATAGACAACGCCATCGAGGACGTGAAGAGGCAGAACAACCTCACCCACGAGGCCCTCATGGTCGCGCTGGCCAGCAGCGGGCTCACCTACAACGAATACAGGGAGCAGATGAGGGACGAGATAAGGCAGGTCAAGTTCGTAAACCGGCGCTTCCGCTCCAAGATAGTCATCCAGGACGAGGACGTGGAGGAGTACTACACGCAGCACATTGACGACTATTACACCGCGCCGTCCTTCAGGTTGAGGATACTCTTCCTGTCCTCGCGGGACAGGAGGCTTCTTGAGCTCCGCCTCAAGGCGGTGATGAAGGGGCTCAACGAGGGCGAGGAGTTTTCAGAGCTGGTTCGCCAGTACTCCGAAGGGCCGGCCGTCGCGAGCGGCGGCGACATCGGTTATCTTGAAACAGGCGAGGTGGCCCCGGTCATCGAAGAGGCGGCGAACCGCCTCGAAGAGGGCGAGGTCAGCGGCCCGATAACGACCCCGGAAGGGGTCTACCTCATACAGCTCGTCGACAGAAAAGAGGGGGAGCCTCAGCCGCTTGAAGAGGTCAAGGACTCCATCAGGAAGGCCCTCTACAAGAAGATACTGGCGCAGAGGTACAACTTCTGGTTGGAGGAGACGAAAAAGATAGCCTACATAGAGGTCAGGTTATAGATCCCGTCCGGGCCAGGTGTTAATTATGAAACCCGTCATAGCCATAACTATGGGCGATCCCGTGGGCATCGGGCCAGAGATAGTGCTCAGGGCGCTCGCCTCGCGCAGGGTGAGGCGTGTTGCAAGGCCTCTCGTCCTCGGCGACATGGAGCTTCTAAAGCACATCGCCTGTAGGCTCGACCTTGTCCCGCCCAGACCGGCTGAGATCATCAACATGTCGACCCTCAGCCCCAAGGGCCTGAGGCCGGGAAGGCCCACGAAGGAGAGTTCCGGGGCCATGCTCGAGTACATAGAAGAGGCCGTCTGCATGGCGGAGAAGGGTGACTGCGATGCCGTGGTCACGGCCCCGATCAACAAGGAGGCCGCATCCCTGGTCGGGTTCAGATTTCCTGGACACACCGAGTTCATGGCGCACCTCACGAAGACGAAGGACTATGCCATGATGCTCGGGGGAAAGGCACTGAAGGTGGTCCTCGTTACGATCCACGAGCCCCTGAGGAGGGTCCCCGGGCTCATCTCCACCGAGAGGATACTCAAGACCATCAGGATAACCGACAGGGCATTCAGAGGATACTTCGGCGTGAGGCGTCCGCGGATCGCGGTCTGCGGGCTGAACCCGCATGCAGGAGAGGCCGGGCTCTTCGGAAGGGAAGAAGAGGAGATCATAGGCCCCGCCGTAAAGAAGGCGCGGGCAGCCGGAATCAACGCCGCTGGTCCGCTGCCGCCCGATACCGTATTCCACAGGACGGTGAAGGGCCGGGAGTTCGACGGTGTCGTGTGCATGTACCATGACCAGGGGCTCATACCCCTGAAGCTTCTGCACTTCGAGGACGCGGTCAACGTAACGCTGGGGCTTCCCATCATAAGGACCTCGGTGGACCACGGCACTGCGTACGACATCGCATGGAAGGGAGAGGCCAGCGCGAAGAGCCTTGTCGCAGCGATCGAGACGGCGGCGGAGATGGCACGCAGGGGGATGGCGCGCACTGAAAGGAAAAGGGGCCGGGCAACCCGCAGCCGCGGCTGAGGGCGTACAGAGGGCTTCTTCGTACGGATACAGGCGACGGTGGACAGGATCATCATAAAAGGCGCAAGGGAACACAACCTCAAGGGCTTTGACCTCGAGATACCCAGGAACAGGCTCGTCGTCATAACCGGTGTCTCGGGCTCGGGCAAGTCCTCGCTTGCGTTCGACACCATATACGCAGAAGGCCGGCGCCGTTACGTCGAGAGCCTCTCCGCGTATGCACGCCAGTTCCTCGAGCAGATGGACAAGCCCGATGTGGAAAGCATCGAGGGGCTCTCACCGGCCATCGCAATAGAGCAGAAGACGACCAGCAAGAACCCGCGTTCCACAGTGGGTACCGTGACGGAGGTGTACGATTACCTGAGGCTCCTCTTTGCAAGGGTCGGCACACCGCACTGCTACCGCTGCGGCAGGCTTATTGCGCGCCAGACGATCCAGCAGATGGTCGACAGGACCATGGAGCTTCGGGAGGGAACGAGGCTTCTCGTCCTGTCACCCATCGTAAGGGGAAGGAAGGGCGAGTACCGCAAGGAGCTCGAGCAGCTGCTGCGCGACGGATACACGAGGGTAAGGATAGACGGTGAACTAAGGGGGCTTGAAGAGACCATCGAGCTCGACAAGCGCAGAAAGCATTATATAGACGTAGTAGTCGACCGTATAGTTCTGAAGGATGGTGTCAGGGGGCGTCTCGCCGAGTCCCTGGAGATGGCTACGGGGCTCGCCGGCGGGCTGGCGAAGATAGAGACCGAAGACGGCAGGGAGTTCTTCTTCAACGAGAGGCTCTCGTGCGTGGAGTGCGGCATAAGCTATCCGGAGATAACGCCGACCATGTTCTCCTTCAACAGCCCTCACGGCGCATGCGACGCCTGTAACGGCATAGGCGAGAGGTTCTACTTCGACCCAGAGCTTGTCATACCCGACAAGTCGCTCTCCCTCATAGATGGTGCCGTGCTCCCCTGGAGCAGAAGGGGTGCGAAAGGGAGCCTCGCGCGTTTCAGGCAGATAGTGGATTCGCTCTCCAGGCATTACGGCTTTGATCCCACACTGCCTTTCAGAAAGCTGCCCAAGAAGATAAGGGAGATCATACTCCACGGCTCGGGCGAAGAGGAGATACTCTTCGAGTACCGGAAGGGGCGCGGCGTCTACACCTTCCGTCAGCCCTTTGAGGGGGTTCTTCCGAACCTCGAGAGGCGCTACCGCGAGACCGGGTCGGCCGAGGCGCGCAGCGAGTTCGAAAGATACATGAACCCGCAGCCATGTCCCGTGTGCAAGGGCTCCAGGCTCAAGAAGGAGGCCCTGTACATAAAGGTGGACGGAAGATCCATATGGGACGTCGTAAGGATGTCCATAAGGGACTCACTGCGCTTTTTCAGGGAACTCGAGCTCGACCCCACAAGACGGGAGATAGCATGGAGGGTCGTAAAGGAGATAACCGAGAGGCTCCTCTTTCTTTCGCACGTGGGCCTCGATTACCTCACGCTCGCCCGCTCGTCTGCATCGCTGTCCGGTGGAGAGGGACAGAGGATAAGGCTCGCCACACAGATAGGCTCAAGCCTCGTGGGCGTCCTCTACATACTCGACGAGCCGTCCATAGGGCTTCATCAGCGTGACAACCGAAGGCTCCTTTCGGCGCTGAAGAGGCTTACGGAAATGGGCAACAGCGTCCTGGTGGTGGAGCACGACGAGTCGACCATAAGGAGCGCCGACTACATCATCGACATGGGACCAGGCGCAGGGGAGAACGGCGGTCACATAGTCGCAACAGGCAAGGCGGCCGAGATAACGGCGAACCCCGCATCCATAACCGGCAGGTACCTCTCCGGAGAGCTCTCGGTCCCCGTGCCGGCCGAAAGGAAAAGGCCTGACGGCCGCTACCTTTCGCTGTACGGGCTCAGGGAGAACAACCTCAAGGGAATAAAGGTGAGGATACCCATCGGGCTCATAACATGCGTGACCGGGGTCTCCGGCTCCGGAAAGAGCACCCTTGTTGTGGACACGCTCTACAAGAACCTCTCCAGGCGCCTCCATAACTCCACCGTGAGGGCGGGAAGGCTCGACTCGATACGCGGGCTCGAACACATAGACAAGGTCATCGACGTCGACCAGTCACCCATAGGCCGCACGCCCAGGTCCAACCCGGCCACCTACACCGGGGTCTTCACGCCGATCAGGGAGCTCTTCAGCCAGCTGCCCGAGTCCAGGATGAGGGGCTACGGCCCGGGCCGCTTCAGCTTCAACGTCAAGGGCGGCAGGTGCGAGGCATGCATGGGCGAAGGGGAGATAAAGGTGGAGATGCACTTCCTGCCGGATGTATACGTGCACTGCGATGCGTGCAACGGCAGGCGCTACAACAGCGAGACCCTCGATGTCCGCTACAAGGGCAGGAATATCGCCGAGTGCCTCGACATGACCGTCACCGAGGCGCTTTCTTTCTTCGAACATATCCCGCACATAAGGGACAGGCTCAAGGTCCTCTACGACGTGGGGCTCGGCTACATAAGGCTCGGCCAGCCGGCGACGACCCTTTCAGGGGGCGAGGCGCAGCGGATAAAGCTCGCCCGCGAGCTCAGCAAGCGCGCCACAGGAAGGACCCTCTACATACTCGACGAGCCAACAACAGGGCTTCACTTCGCGGACATACAGAAGCTCCTTGATGTGCTCAAGCACCTGAGTGAGGCCGGAAACACGATCGTGATAATAGAACACAATATGGATGTCATAAAGTTCGCGGACCACATCATAGACCTCGGTCCGGAAGGCGGGGACGAAGGCGGACGCATCATCGCCACCGGAACCCCGGAGGAGGTCGCCATGGTGAAGGACTCCTATACGGGGATGTTCCTTAAGGAGGTCCTCAAGGGAAGGGATGTCATGGCTGCCGTAAATTAGCCTTCGACCATGAACGCCGAAGGTCACCTAAAGACGCGCCACGAACGCTTCCAAGTTTCCGCAGAAGACGCATTATGGCTTGTAAAGCACGCACCGTGCACATTCACATGCAGAAGAGGCCTTTTCGCGACATGCCATGGCTGACACCCTGAAGGCCCCGATATTCTTTGTTGTGCCGTAAGTCCGGTGTTGACTTTTATCATACCCGTTTGGGGTGATTTGTTACAAAATAAGACGAGGCCGCCCAGCGGGTTCGCATTCCCAGATAAAGACAAGGAGGAAGTGCAATATGGAAAAGATACTCGACGTACGGGAGATGACCCCGAAGGACAGGCATCCGAGAATCTTCGAAACCTATAATGCCCTTGGTGCCGGAGAACACTTCATACTCGTAAACGACCACGACCCCAAGCCCCTGCTGTACCAGTTCCAGAGCGAGCATGACGGCGAGTTCGAATGGTGGCCCCTTGAGCAGGGCCCCGAGGTCTGGAGGATAATGATCGTAAAGAGGGGGGATAAGGCCGTCAACAGGACGGTTACGGATTATCTTCAGACGGACCACCACAGGCTCGACGGCATATTCGCCAGATTTCAAGAGGCGGTCAAGGATAAGAGATGGGAGGACGCATCAAAGGACTTCAGGGAGTTCCGTCTCGGGCTCAAGCGGCACATACGGGCCGAGGAGGATATCCTCTTTCCGCTCTTCGAGGAGAAGACCGGCATGTTCGACGGCGGTCCGACGTTCGTCATGCGCTCCGAGCATCAGGATATACAGGCGCTCCTGGACCGCATACTCGAGAGCACGGATGCAAGGGACGAGGCTGGTGTCGCTGATGCCTCCGAAGCCCTGACAAGCTACCTCGCGGACCACAACGCAAAGGAAGAGCAGATCCTCTACCCCGAATCCGATGCCTTCCTATCGGATGCCGAGCGGGATCAGGTTATAAAGAAGGCACAGACGCTCTGACGGCGCGGGTGTACGCCGCGTTCAGGGGTTGCCAGGCCTTGGAGTGACTTGGTGTAACGTGTAAATTCTTTTTCGAGACGCCGCTTGGGACGTCGGCGGGTTCAAGGGGCTACCGGCTTATGACCCTGTGGAGGGTCTCACGCAGCGCCTCTACGGTGAAAGGCTTTGATATGACGCCGCTGAAGCCGTGAGACCCGAACCGCGACATCACGGGGTTGTCGAGGTCGCCGCTTGATACTATGGCCTTGACATCGGGGTCCACTCCCAGAAGCTTCTTCATCACCTCGTCACCACCCATGCCGCCCGGAATGGTCAGGTCTATTATGACCGCGTCGAAGGGCTCACCCGCCTCCCTGGCCTTCTTGTACTCGCTGACGGCCTCGTCGCCGTCTCCGACGCTCTTGACCTCATGTCCTATATCGGAGATCAGCTCGTTCAGCGTGTACCTGACCAGTTCGTCGTCATCCAGCACCAGAATCTTCGCCTTGCCGAAAACACCTCCACCCTCCGCGGTCTTCTTCTTTTTTTTACCCGTTTTGTCCGTTGAGGCAGGCAGGTATACATGGAACGTCGTGCCGGCCTCTTTCTCGGTGTCTACGATGATGTGTCCGCCGAGTTTCTTTATTATGGAGTAGGTCGTTGCAAGCCCGAGGCCCCTCCCGTTTTCCTTGGTCGTGAAGTAAGGTGCGAATATCTGGGATAGGTACTCATCAGGGATACCCACACCCTGGTCGGTCACGGACAGTTTTACATACCTTGCTCCGTCCTTGAGAAAGCTCTGTCCCCTTGCCGTGATGTTCTCTGCGGCGACTAAGATCGTACCATCGCCCGACATGGCCTGGTCGGCGTTGATGATGAGGTTGCTTAGAACCTGGACGATCTGACCGTCGTCGGCCTCGACACGCCATATGTCATCGGGGATAGAGATCTTGCACCTCGTCTTGGAGTCATGGAGGATGAAGGATGCGGTCTCCTCTATCAGCTCGGACAGGGAGGACGATTCCTGCGATGTTTTGGTCGGGTTCGAGAAGGTGGACAGCTGCTGCGTCAACCGCCTTGCCAGCAGGGCGGCCTTTTCGACCATGAGCAGCACCTTGCGCACCCGGCTGCCCTCCTCGGTTGAGGCGATCGCCTGTGAGACGTTGCCCAGTATGCCGAAGAGGAGGTTGTTCAGGTCATGGGCTATGCCGCCTATGTGGGTATTTAGGGACTCGCTCTCACCCACCATGGGAAACCCTCCGGCCGCCGCATGCCGTCCGCTTGTTTTCCTTAAGAGAATAATCGCACCGTGGATGTTGCCTTCCTCGTCCAGTAAGGGTGAGGCGCTCTCCTCCACCATCATCTCTGTGCCGTCCCGTGAAAAAAGGACCGTGTCGTAGCGTCTGATCCTATGCCCGGTTCTTATTGCGGCCCCTGCTATGTCAGCCCGACCGGTGCGGGTAGTTCCGTCAACGGCCCGGAAGACGTCGCAGAGCGGCCTGCCGAGGACCTCCTTCAGGTTCCATCCGGCCAGCGCCTCTGCTGTGCCGTTCATGAAGGTGATGCCGCCGTTCATATCGGTCGTGACAACGGCTTCACCGATGTTCTGCAGGACAAGATGAAGGTACTCCCTCTCCTGATAGGGAAACTTCGCGCCTTTATGCGGCTCTTCTATACGTACCGTTCCTGCCATTTTGACAACAACCCGCGTGGCCCGTTTTTACACCGTACGATCTTTTATTGGGGTTCCGTGTAAACGTTTCCGCGACGCCCCGCACTGTACAACCACGGCCAGCCATATCGAGATTAACGGCTGTTTTCTATATATTAGCCGTAGACAAAAGAAAAGTCACCTGTACTAAAGTACAGTCAGGCCAACTTATCATTTTATAACTATTTAAACGAAAATAAAACTGCCTCCGTTCACAGTTACTTGAAAAACCGCTCCGTGCTAATAGTGGGCGCATGGAGCTGATCTTTCAAGAGGAAGATTTTCTCGTAAAGACACTTGCCACCCACGATGAGCTGGAGGCGGCGTTCCGTCTGAGGCACGAGGTCTTCTGCGAGGAGCTTAACTGGGTGCCGTCTTCACCCGATGGGATGGAGAGTGACCGGTACGACGAGATCGCGCAGAACATCGGTGTCTTCGACGGGTATGCGGGACTGGTCGGCTACGTACGGCTGATAACCGCGCCCAAGCCCTTTATGATCGAAAAGGAGTTTGCGTGCCTGCTGCCGGAGGACAGGCCGGTCAGAAAGAGCCTTGATACGGCCGAGGTGACGAGGCTGTGCGTAAAAAAAGAGGCCCGGCACTTCGGGTCAAACCTCAATGCTTCGCAGGTGCTCTACAAGGGGATCTATCAGTGGAGCCTTGACTGTGGAATCAGGCACCTTGTGATGGTGGTGGAGAAGAAGTATTACCGCCTGCTCAGACTGAACGGCTTTCCCGTACGGTCCGCAGGTGATTTTTTACCGATGGGTGACGGGGTGAAGGCCGGTATCATCACGCTCGATTGGCGTTCCTTCGAAGAGGAGAACAGGACAAGGAAGCCGGGGTTGCTGGAGTGGATATCTAAGAGATCAGACTTTGCTCCATCGCGATTGCTACGGCATGGGTCTTATTGACCGCATCGAGCTTGTCCTGTATGTTGCGGATATGGAACTTCACGGTTCGTTCGCTTATATTCAGTATCTTTGATATCTCCCAGTTGGTCTTGCCCTCCTTCATCCACTGTATCACCTCTTTTTCCCTCTCGGTAAGGGCGGCGCGTGTCAGGAGATCGGCTCTCCTGCATACTCTGAGCAAGGCCTGGTGTACGTGCGGTATCAGGATATCCAGTATCTTTTTGTGGTGAGTCGTGAACCTCTTCTTTTCTCCAGCGAAGGAAAAGATGCTGCCGGTATCCAGCCCGGGTCCGTTGACCCCGCTTGCGATTCCGTACTTGAGCCCGAAGTCCGAGGCCAGGTGCATGAAGCGTAAGTACGGTTCTTCCGAAAACAACTTGAACGCCTCCGACCAGAGGTGTGTGCCAAAGAATTGGAACTGGCACCTTATGATAGGGTCCTTTTGAAAGAGCTTCTCCGCTGCATAGGCATTCAACCATTCGTCCGAATAATTCAGGTTCACTATCCTCACTATCCTGGAGAGCCTGTCCTTGCGCACCTCGCCGAGACCGCAGACGGCGTAATCGGCACATACGAGCTCCCTGATCTTTTCCAGGATGGTACAAAAGCCTGTCTCGTCCTTGACCCTTATGGCGGATTGCACCACATCCAGTATGTTGAGCAGCTCCTTGTGGGTGAACTCCTTGTAATTCATGGTGCCCCTGGTTGGTTGGCAATCTACATCAGCATGGAAGATACGCCGGTTGCCCCTTCGAAAACCTTGATGATGGCCCTGTGAAGGTGCGGTACGACCAGGTCGACCACCTTTTTGTGGTGGACCCCGAAGGCCTCTTCACCGTCACCTGCAAAAGAGAAGAGGCTCGTCTTTTGCGCCACCGGATCGAATACACCGCTTGTCAGGCCGTTCTTCAAACCGAAGTCATAGGCGCGGTGTAAAAACGTGCTCGAGGTTTCGTCCCTGTAAAACCTGAAGGTATCGGTCCAGAGCTGTGTCGTCGTGAACCGAGCATGGTGTCTTACCACAGGGTCTTTCGTATACAACCTCTCGTCCATGTATACCCGGAGCCACTCCTCTGGGTAGCTTCCGTTGATGACCGTAAGTACCTCCAGCGGATCACCGGCGGGCGCGCGTGCGAGCCCGCAGACAGCATAGTCGGCACAGACCAGTTCCTTGACCCTCAGAATTGTCCCGTGCAGGGCCGCTTCGCTGTCACACCCGACCGCGTCTTCGATGACCTCCAGAACGGCTATCAGTTCACTCTTGGAAAGGTCTTTTGCCTCCATACATACACCTGTCGTGCTTCGTAGGATTGTCACGGTGCCACAGGGGTCGAGTGAGCTTCTGTGGATTTCGGGAGAGTTGCAGTTTCACGGTCGATACCACGAGAGGTTTGAAAAACCGGCGAACATGTATAGCGAACACGCTCCCGCAGACTGCTGCGGGAGCTCCGAAAGCACCTTATAATATTCATAGCATCACCACCACAAGAAATCAAGGTGTTGTGAACAAGGCATTGCGGGTTGTGACAAGACGGTTTCGGTCCGGGTGGCGAAGCCTTGAAGATAAACTTGGCGCGCTTGAGTGTGTATCTGTCTGAAAAAGCCTCCTTTTTGGTGGATGTGGCAATCGACCGGGCTTTCTTCTTTTTTTTGCCACATAACTTTTGTATACTTTGAACATGCGTGGCACGCACATTCACCTCAGCATGTTACAAGGAGCTTCAATACCCGGCGAAGCTTCAAGGACTCGAAGCTGTACGGTTTGATCCGCAGACATCGGCAGAAAAGATGCGACACGCCTGAAGCGATATATCCTTTGAGTATCAGGGGAAACGGCATGATGGACATAAGAGAATATGTTCAGGGTTTCATTCCAGAAATAGACTCACCTGAAAAGATCTACGGCCTCTTCCGCGGCCTTGGATATCCCGAGGACAAGGTTCTCGATCCTTCCTACAAAAGAAAGATAGATGAGTTCGAATTTGCCAAAGAGGAGCGGGAGAAGGTCAGAGATATCTATACCGTCTTCAACTACGAGGGCAAACTTCAGATATTCCTCATCGAGACCAGGACCCTCTCAGTCCCTCTTGTAAGGCACCTTGCCAAGCGCCTCTCGGATAGATACCTGCGGTTCCTTCTTCTACTTACTTCCGATTACAAGGAATACACCTTTGTCTTCCCGGAGTTCGAGCGTATAGAGGAAGGCAAGCACAAGCTCAAGCTGACGAGACTGGTCTTCGACAGGAAAAGCCCTTATCTCACCGACCTTCTTACCATCTCCAACATCGCCCTTACAGGTGAAGAAGAGAACTGGCGGGACATCTGGAAGAGATGGAAGGACGCCTTCAGTATCAAGAAGGTCACGGACGAGTTCTTCGACGACTATAAGAATTCGTTCTTCGAGCTCCGCGGGACATTTGAAAAGCAGAATATACCCGTAAAGGACGCGCACGAACTTTCACAACAGTTCCTCAACAGGCTTATGTTTCTCTACTTCATCTCCAAGAAGAGATGGCTTAACGACGATCCGAAGTTCATCAGGTGGTATTGGAACAGGTACAAGGAGGAAAAGAGAAACGGCAGGGCCCAAGAGGACACCTTTTACGATAACTGGCTGCGGGTGCTTTTTCTCGAGGCGTTCAATAACAGGTACAGCCACCCTGCCTGTCATCCTCAAGATGTCAAAAGGATTCTTGCCGGCGCCCCGTATCTCAACGGAGGACTCTTCCAGAAAAACGAGCTTGACGGCCTGGCCTTTCATATAGGCGACAGCCTCTTTGAAAGGGTCTTGGACTTCTTTGAAAAGTACAACTTCACCATCCGGGAGGAGTTGCCGCTGGATGTCGAGGTCGCCGTTGATCCACAGATGATAGGTTATGTCTACGAGTCCCTCTCCAACGTGGCGGAGGAGATTTATGAGAGGCAGGACCTCGGCATATTCTATACCCCTACGGTCGAGGTTGACTTCATGTGCCGGAGGTCTCTGGTTGAATATCTTGCCAATCACCTGGCCAATCCGCCAGGTGGGCAGACAGGGCTTCCGAAGGAGCAGGTCTACAGGCTGTTGTTTGATGAGGATAAAAAAGAGGTCGAAGGGTATATATCGAAGAAAGGCCTCTGGTACCGCCTTGAGGAGGTGCTTGATAACCTTGCCGTGGTCGATCCTGCCTGTGGAAGCGGCGCTTTCCTTGTGGGGATGCTCCATGTGTTGGCGGAGCTCTACAGGATCACGTACCGCCACATAAAAAGGGAGATCACGGAGTTCAACCTTAAAAAGAAGATAATCGGGACATCCCTTTACGGCGTTGACGTCATGCCCTGGGCTGTCCATTCCGCTGAACTGAGGCTCTGGCTTCAACTCATAATAGAGGAAGACATCCCGTATGAGCAGAGAAAGCTATTCCCCTTACTTCCCAACCTGAACCTGAGGCTACGGGTGGGCGACTCCCTGGTGCAGGAGGTCGGCGGTGTGAACCTCCACATGAGGGACCCCAGGCTTTCGCCTTCCATCAAGAGAAAACTGACATCACTGAAGGCTGAAAAGGAGAAGTTCTACAACAACAACCCGACGGCCAAGTTTAAAAAAGCCGAAACCCTTTTTAGGGAGGAATTGAGGGTTTTCGGTGAGATACTCGATGACAGGATTTTCTCCCTAAAAAAGGAGATACAAATCCTCGAGGGCAAGAAGCGGGAGGAGCAGCTCGAGCTGATAAGCAGCGCGGGTAAGAAAGGCCCTGAACTGAAGCTTATCTTCGCACAACAGATAAAAGACAAGGAGAAGGAGATAGAGCGAATAAGAGAGATAAAGAGAAAGATTCAGGCCCCCGGAAAAAAGCCTTTTGTGTGGGACATAGACTTTGCCGAGATCTTCGGGGACAAGGGCGGCTTTGATATAGTCATCGGAAACCCGCCTTATGTGAGGCAGGAAAATATAGCTCCTCCAAACAAGCTAAAGGCGGAGGTCACCCTCGATGACAAGAGGGAATACAAGGACAAGCTCCTCGGTTCCATCCAGGCGCACTTTCCCTTTATAAGAAAGATCGACAGAAAGAGCGATTATTATCCCAAATTATGCGCGAATGCAGTGATTATAAAAACAAAAGTGCCTCCAACTATAGTAAAATAAGGGTGTTTTCAGGACCTTAAAAACTATAGAGGAGGCACTATTCA
>WGEY01000065.1 GCA_015492495.1 Deltaproteobacteria bacterium
ATGCAAGTGACTCCGCTCCTCCCTTGGCACTCAACACCCTCGTTATCGCCGCAGTCAACGTCGTCTTGCCGTGGTCCACGTGACCTATCGTGCCTACATTCACGTGCGGCTTCGTCCTCTCAAACTTCGCCTTGCTCATACTCTTACCTCCGCTCTCTTTAAGCTTCTTTCTGGATCGATGCTATCTGGCCTGGGCCTTTGCCGTCAGCGCCTCCATTACGGAACTGGGCACCTGCTCGTAGTGCGAAAACTGCATTGTAAATGAGGCCCTGCCCTGTGTCAAGCTCCTTAAGTCGGTGGAGTAGCCGAACATGTTCGCGAGCGGAACCTTTGCGGAGATCACCTGGAAACCGGCGCGGGAGTCCATCCCCAGGACCTTGCCTCTCCTCGAGTTCAGGTCTCCTATCACATCCCCCATGAACTGCTCTGGCACCACCACCTCCACATCCATTATGGGCTCAAGGAGCACCTGTCCGGCCTTTTTGACCGCCTCCTTGAACCCCATGGAACCGGCGATCTTGAAGGCCATCTCGGAGGAGTCGACATCGTGGTATGAACCGTCGAAGAGGGTTACCTTCACATCAACGACCGGATAGCCCGCCAGTGTGCCGGCCTCCATGGCCTCCTTGACACCGGCCTCTACGGCAGGTATGTACTCACGCGGCACCACACCGCCCACTATCTTGTTTATGAACTCGAAGCCCTTTCCTGGCTCATTGGGCTCCACCTCGAGCCATACATGGCCGTACTGACCCCTTCCACCTGTCTGCTTGATGTACTTACCCTCGGCCTTTGCGGACCTGAGTATGGTCTCCTTGTAGGCGACCTGGGGCTTACCGACCGAGGCCTCCACCTTGAACTCCCTCAGGAGCCTGTCAACTATTATCTCGAGGTGGAGCTCGCCCATTCCGGATATTATTGTCTGACCGGTCTCCTCATCGGTCTTGACCCGGAAGGAAGGATCCTCCACCGAAAGCTTCTGAAGCGATACGGCCAGCCTTTCCTGATCCGCCTTTGTCTTCGGCTCTATTGCGATACTTATGACCGGCTCGGGTATCTCGAGCGACTCAAGGAGTATCGGATGGTCCGGATCGCATATGGTATCCCCGGTCGTGGTATATTTGAGGCCCACCGCGGCGGCTATGTCGCCGGCATAGACCTCCTTGACCTCTTCCCTCTTGTTGGAATGCATCCTGACGAGACGGCCGATCCTCTCTTTCTGGTTCTTTGAGGAGTTGTACACGTACGAGCCTGCTGAGATGCACCCCGAGTAGACCCTGAAAAAGGTAAGCTGTCCGACAAACGGGTCCGTCATAATCTTGAAGGCGAGTGCGGAGTACGGGGCGTCATCCCTCGTCTCCCTGATTTCCTCTTCCTCTGTCTTTGGATTTATTCCTCTTACCGGCGGTATGTCTACAGGGGAGGGAAGGTAGTCTATGACGGCGTCGAGCAGCGGTTGTACGCCCTTGTTCTTGAATGCGGAACCGCAGAAGACGGGGGTTATCTCAAGTCCGAGCGTGCCCTTTCTTATGGCCGCCATGATCTCCTCCGGGGAGATCTCCTCACCATCTAAGTACTTCTCCATCAATGCCTCGTCAAAGTCGCTCGCTGCCTCGATGAGCCTCTCCCTGTACTCGGCGACCTCGTCCCTCATCTCGTCGCTTATATCCTCCACCCTGTACCTGGCCCCGAGCGTGGACTCGTCCCAGACAAGGGTCTTTTCCTTCACAAGGTCGACCACCCCTGCGAACGTATCCTCCTTACCCACCGGCAGGTGCATGACGACCGGGCGGGTGCGAAGCCTCTCCTCCATCATACCAACGACCCTGAAGAAATCGGCGCCCACGCGGTCCATCTTGTTCACGAAGGCTATCCTGGGCACCTTGTACCTCGTGGCCTGACGCCATACCGTCTCGCTCTGGGGCTCGACCCCGCCGACCGAACAGAAGACGGCTATGGCCCCGTCGAGGACCCTCAAAGACCTCTCGACCTCGATGGTGAAGTCGACATGACCCGGCGTGTCGATGATGTTTATGCCGTGGTCCCTCCAGAAACAGGTGGTGGCAGCAGAGGTTATGGTGATGCCCCTCTCCCTTTCCTGCTCCATCCAGTCCATCACCGCGGTCCCCTCGTGGACCTCGCCGATCTTGTAGGTAACCCCCGTGTAAAAGAGGATCCTCTCCGTGGTCGTGGTCTTGCCCGCGTCTATGTGGGCCATTATGCCTATGTTTCTCTGTCTCTCTAACGGTATCGTTCTGGACAATCTACTCAACCTCTTTCGGTACTGTATTCCTGTTTACGGTGCAGCCTTACCAGCGGTAATGGGCAAAGGCCTTGTTGGCCTCGGCCATCCTGTGCGTATCTTCCTTCTTCTTGACCGCCCCGCCCCTGCCGTTAGACGCATCGATTATCTCGGCCGCCAGCCTCTCCACCATAGTACGCTCGCTCCTGGCCCTCGCGTAGCTGACAAGCCACCTGATCGCCAGAGAGAGCTTCCTTTCCGGCCTGACCTCCACCGGAACCTGATACGTGGCCCCCCCGACCCTTCTGGACTTCACCTCAAGAGAGGGCCTTACGTTGTCCATGGCCTTCTTGAAGACCTTCAACGGGTCGGAGTTGGTCTTCTCCTTTATGATATCGAAGGACCTGTAAAGTATCCGCTCGGCGACACTCTTCTTGCCGTCCACCATGATCTTGTTTATGAGCCTGGCGACGGTGGTGTCTCCGTACAGCGGATCCGGTGCGACATGTCTTTTTGGAGCTCTTCCCTTCCGGGCCATCAGAATCCTCCTTGTCCTTTACGGCTAACCAACGTAAATCAGGAACCAAAAACCGGACACAGCCTTGCCCTTACTTACCCAAAACCGGTTTCTCTGGTTCCCGATCCTTTTAAGCCTACTTAGGCCTCTTTGCCCCGTACTTACTGCGACCCTGCTTTCTGTCCCCCACACCCACGGTGTCGAGCGTGCCGCGCACTATGTGATACCTGACACCGGGCAGGTCCTTGACCCTGCCGCCCCTTATGAGGACGACCGAGTGTTCCTGCAGGTTGTGCCCTATCCCAGGGATGTAGGCGGTCACCTCTATGCCGTTTGTAAGCCTCACCCTGGCGACCTTCCTCAAAGCGGAGTTCGGTTTCTTCGGGGTCGTGGTATAGACCCTGACACACACACCCCTTTTCTGGGGACAGGACTCAAGGGCCGGGGAGGCCGTCTTCTTATGGAGCTTTTTTCTTCCCTTACGTACCAGCTGATTTATCGTAGGCATCGGCAATCTCTATCGTTTTGAAAATATTAGGACTAAATTTTTCTAATGTATCAGCTTCTCCGAGCGTTGTCAAGTGCTTAATTGGCTCTCCTCGGCAATTTCCTGCTCCTCGGCGGGTGCTTCCTGGGTTTCTTCGACCGCCGCGGGTCTGACACCCATGTACTTGTAGAAGCCGCTTCCGGCCGGGATGAGCCTTCCCATTATAACGTTCTCCTTGAGCCCCCTCAGGTAGTCGATCTTGCCCTCGACCGCTGCACCCGTGAGCACCTTGGTGGTCTCCTGGAAGCTCGCCGCAGATATGAAGCTCTCGGTGGAGAGTGAGGCCTTTGTTATGCCCTGCAAAAGCGGCTCGGCTGTAGCCGGCAGCTTTCCCTCGGAAAGCACCTTCTCGTTCTCCTCCTCGAAGATATGCCTTTCCACCTGCTCGCCCACCAATAAAGAGGTGTCCCCAGGTTCGGTCACCTTCACCCTCTTGAGCATCTGTCTTACGATGGTCTCGATGTGCTTGTCATTTATCTTTACGCCCTGGAGCCTGTAGACCTCCTGCACCTCATCCACTAAGTACTTCGCGAGCTCCTTCACACCGAGCACGCGCAGTATGTCGTGGGGGTTGGCGGAGCCGTCCATCAGCGGCTCGCCTGCCCTCACCATATCGCCTTCCCTCACGCTTATGTGCTTACCCTTGGGTATGAGGTACTCCTTGGGCTCACCGGCCTCGGGGGTTATGACAAGCTTCCTCTTTCCCTTCGTGTCCTTGCCGAACGAAACGACACCGTCGATCTCGCTTATGACGGCGCACTCCTTCGGCTTTCTTGCCTCGAAGAGCTCGGCCACCCTGGGAAGCCCGCCGGTGATGTCCTTTGTCTTCGTGGTCTCCCGCGGGATCTTGGCGATGATGTCTCCGGCCTTTACCGTATCCCCCTCGCTTATGGTGATTATCGCGCCGACAGGAAGCATGTACCTTGCCCTCGTGGATGTGCCTGGCACGATCAGGGTCTTTCCGGTCTCGTCCTTTATGGAGACCCTCGGCCTCATGTCCGCTTCCCTGTAGGCCACGATCACCTTGCTCGAAAGGCCCGTCACCTCATCGACCTGCTCGCGCATGGTCTTGCCTTCCTCGATGTCACCGAACTTCACCACACCGCTCACCTCGGTAAGGATGGGTATGGTGTAGGGATCCCAATCCGCGAGCACGTCTCCGGGCTTCACCTTGGAGCCCTCCTTGAGCAGGAGCCTTGCCCCGTATATGACCGGGGTTCTCTCGCGTTCCCTGCCCTGCTCGTCCTCTATGGCTATCTCGCCGTTGCGGTTCATCACGATCATTTCACCGTGGGAGTTCACGGCGTGGTTGATGTTGAGGTACTTGACGAAGCCCTCGTGTCTTGCCTCAAGTGTAGTCTGCTCGGCCCTGCGGCTTGCGGTTCCACCTATATGGAACGTGCGCATGGTTAGCTGCGTGCCCGGCTCACCTATGCTCTGGGCCGCTATAACGCCCACCGCCTCGCCGAGCTCGACCATCTTGCCCCTCGCAAGGTCCCTGCCGTAGCACTTCGCGCAGATCCCTCTGGCGCTGCGGCATGTAAGAACACTCCTTATCTTGACCCTGTCTATGCCGGCCTCTTCTATCTTTCTGACCCCTTCTTCATCTATCTCCTCGTTGGCTGAGACAAGAACCTCGTCAGAGAACGGATCGATGACGTCCTCGAGGGCGACCCTGCCTAGAAGCCTCTCGCCTATGGTCTCTATTATCTCGCCGCCTTCAACGAGCGAGGAGATGTATATGCCGTCGAGAGTTCCGCAGTCCTCCTCGATGATGATCGCATCCTGGGCCACGTCCACGAGCCTTCTTGTAAGGTAACCGGAGTTTGCGGTCTTCAAGGCCGTATCGGCCAGACCCTTTCTTGCGCCGTGGGTGGAGATGAAGTACTGTAGCACCGTGAGGCCCTCTCTGAAGTTGGCCGTAATGGGTGTCTCTATGATCTCTCCCGACGGCTTTGCCATGAGCCCGCGCATTCCCGCAAGCTGGCGGATCTGCTGCGCCGAACCCCTCGCGCCCGAATCAGCCATCATGAATATCGAGTTGAAGCTCGGCACCTTTCTTTCGTTACCGTCTTTGTCCTTTATGACGTCTGTACCGAGCTCCCTGAGCATCTCTTCGGCTATCTCTTCGGTGGCCTGCGCCCATATGTCTATGACCTTGTTGTACCTCTCGCCGTCGGTTATGAGCCCTTCGTTGTACTGCTTCTGTATCTCCTTAACCTCCTCATAGGCGGCGTTCAGAAGCTCCTCCTTCTTCGCCGGTATCTTCATATCGTCGACGCTGATGGAGATTCCGGCCTTTGTCGCGTACCTGTAGCCAAGGCCCTTGAGCCTGTCGGCGAGTATCACGGTCTCCTTGCTGCCGGCCCTTCTGTAGCAGATGTCGATCAGATCGGCGAGTTGCTTTTTGTCCATCACCTTGTTTATCTCTTCGAATCTGATGCAGTCGGGTACGATCTCCCTCAAGACGACCCTCCCGACGGTGGTGTCCACGAGCTCACCGTCGACCTTGAGCCGTATCCGCGCCTGCAGACCGACCTCACCGGCCTCGTATGCGGCCCAGACCTCGTCGTAGCCGGAAAAGACCCTCCCCTCGCCCTTCTCGCCGAACCTCTCGCGTGTAAGGTAATACAGGCCGAGCACGATATCCTGCGTGGGCACTATGATGGGCTTGCCATGCGCAGGGGAAAGTATGTTGTTGGTAGACATGATGAGTATCCTGGCCTCTGCCTGGGCCTCTACCGAGAGCGGGACGTGAACGGCCATCTGGTCCCCGTCGAAGTCGGCGTTGAAGGCCGTGCAGACCAGGGGATGGAGCTGAATGGCCTTGCCCTCTATGAGTATCGGCTCGAAGGCCTGTATGCCGAGGCGGTGCAGAGTGGGCGCGCGGTTCAGGAGTATGGGGTGCTCCTTGATGACCTCGTCGAGCACATCCCAGACCTCGGGCCTCTCCTTTTCGAGCATCTTCTTTGCGCTCTTGATCGTAGTCGCGTACCCCCTCTCCTCGAGCTTCTGGTAAATGAAGGGCTTGAAGAGCTCGAGGGCCATCTTCTTGGGCAGACCGCACTGGTGCAGCCTCAGATCAGGGCCTATGACTATAACTGAGCGCCCGGAATAGTCCACGCGCTTGCCCAAAAGATTCTGCCTGAACCTTCCGCCCTTGCCCTTTATCATGTCGCTCAGGGACTTAAGCGGTCGCTTGTTCTGCCCCGTTATGACCCTGCCGCGCCTTCCGTTGTCAAATAGCGCATCAACAGCCTCCTGAAGCATCCTCTTTTCATTACGTATGATGATATCCGGGGCGTTGAGCTCCATGAGCTTTTTTAGGCGGTTGTTCCTGTTTATGACCCTTCTGTACAGGTCGTTGAGGTCGCTGGTTGCGAACCTTCCGCCGTCGAGCGGGACAAGCGGTCTCAAATCCGGCGGCAGCACCGGAATGGCCTCCATGATCATCCACTCGGGCCTGTTGCCGGAGTAAAGGAACGCCTCTACGACCTTGAGCCTCTTGGCCACCCTCTTGCGCTTGGCGTCAGAGGTCGTCTGCTTCATCTCTTCCCTCAGGGCCTTTGACAGGCCCTCGAGGTCACAATCTCTCAGGAGCTCCCTTATGGCCTCGGCCCCCATGCCGGCCCTGAAACTGTCCACCCCGTACTTCTCAACGGCCTGATGGAACCTCTCGTCAGTAAGGAGTTCTCCTTTGCTGAGCTCCGTATCCCCGGGGTCGACCACGATATAGTTCTCGTAGTACAGCACCCTCTCGACCTCTTTGAGCGTCATGTCGAGTACCGCACCTATCCTCGACGGCAGGCTCCTCAAAAACCATATGTGCGCCACCGGTGTGGCAAGCTCTATGTGACCGAGCCTTTCACGCCTAACCTTCGACGGGATGACCTCGACACCGCACTTTTCGCAGACAACCCCCCTGTGCTTCATCCTCTTGTACTTTCCGCAGTTGCACTCGAAGTCCTTTACTGGACCGAATATCTTTGCACAGAAAAGCCCATCCCTTTCGGGTTTGAACGTGCGGTAGTTGATCGTCTCCGGTTTCTTCACCTCGCCGTGCGACCACTCCCTTATCTTCTCGGGCGAGGCTATACTGATCCTTATGGCGTTGAAGTCCGAAGGCTTTCTTTGTTTTTCAAATATGGCCATAAGGCTTTCCACAGGCTACCTCCTTTTTAAAAAGCAAATACCGTTGGGCATTCCCCATCCGATCATACGAATCACTTCTTCTGTTCTTCGTCCACCTGAAGAAGGTTTATATCGAGCCCCAAACTCTGCAGCTCCTTTATGAGGACGCTGAACGACTCCGGCATGGTGGGCTCCAGCGAATAATCACCCCTCACGATGGACTCGTACATCCTCGTCCTTCCTGGCACATCGTCACTCTTTACGGTGAGAAACTCCTGAAGGCTGTAGGCCGCGCCATATGCCTCGAGCGCCCAGACCTCCATCTCTCCGAGCCTTTGACCGCCGAACTGCGCCTTTCCTCCGAGCGGCTGCTGGGTAACGAGCGAGTACGGTCCGGTGCTGCGGGCATGGATCTTGTCATCCACGAGGTGATGAAGCTTCAGCATGTACATCATACCGACCGTCACCTCCTGATCGAACGGCTCGCCGGTCCTGCCGTCATACAAAACGGTCTTACCGGTCCTCGGCAGTCCCGCCATCTCCAGGGCCTTCTTGACCTCCGTCTCGTTGGCCCCGTCGAAGACCGGACTGGCTGCCGTGATGCCGCCCTTTAGCCTCCTTGCCACATCCAGCACCTCCTCGTCGGAGAGCGAGTTGATGAACCTGCTGAACTCCTGTGAGCCGTATATCTTTTTTATCCTCTCTCTTATGGCATTCGGGCTGCAGTTCTCCTCGACCATCCTGGCCACCTGTTCGCCGAGGACCTTCGAGGCCCATCCCAGGTGTGTCTCGAGTATCTGCCCTATGTTCATCCTCGAAGGCACACCGAGCGGGTTAAGGACTATATCAACGGGGGTGCCGTCCTTGACAAAAGGCATGTCCTCCTCGGGAAGTATCCTGGATATGACGCCCTTGTTCCCGTGACGCCCTGCCATCTTGTCTCCGACCGAGACCTTGCGCTTCATCGCTATATAGACCTTGACCATCTTTATAACGCCGGGCGGAAGCTCATCCCCTCTCTTAAGGCGGCTTATCCTCTCGTCGAAGATGTACTTTATCGTGTCTACCTGCTCGTTGAGCTTGTTGTATATCTCCTCTATGGCCCTTTCAGCCTTTTCGTCACCGGCCGGTATTATCTCATGCCACCTGGAACGCGGGATGGAGTGAAGAAGCTCTTTGGTAAGGACCTTGCCCTTTGAGAGTATCGTGTTACCCTTCTTGTCCACGAGGCGGACACCGGACTTCTTGCCTACAAGGATCTTCTCCATGCGGTTGTAGGCCGTGGTCTCCACTATATTCACCTCGTCGTCCCTGTCTTTGAGAAGCCTCGCCATCTCCTTGTCCTCGATCGACTTGGCCCTCTCGTCCTTTTCAACGCCTTTTCTGGAAAAGACCCTTGCGTCTATGACCACGCCCTCCACCCCGGGCGGGACCCTCAACGAGGTGTCCTTTACATCCTCGGCCTTCTCACCGAAGATGGCCCTCAGTAGCTTCTCCTCGGGCGAAAGCTGCGTTTCACCCTTGGGGGTGATCTTTCCCACAAGTATGTCCCCCGGAGCGACCTCGGCGCCTATGCGCACTATGCCGCTTTCGTCGAGGTTTTTGAGCGCATCCTCGCCCACGTTGGGTATGTCGGCGGTTATCTCCTCCTTGCCGAGCTTTATGTCCCTGGCAACGGTCTCGAACTCCTCGATATGGACCGAGGTGTAAACATCGTCCTTCAACAGCCTCTCGCTTATCAGTATCGAGTCCTCGAAGTTATAGCCGCCCCACGGCATGAACGCAACGAGAACGTTTCTTCCAAGCGCAAGCTCGCCGTTTGCTGTGGACGGCCCGTCGGCTATTATCTGACCCTTCTCCACCTTGTCGCCTTCACGCACAAGCGGTTTCTGGTTGAAACAGGTGTTCTGGTTGGACCTTCTGAACTTTGTAAGGTTGTAGATATCCACACCACCTTCGTCGTTCTTGATCACGATCCTCGTGGCGTCAACGCCGTCGACCGTGCCGGAGTTTTTAGCAACTATCGTAACGCTTGAGTCCCTCGCCACCACGCTCTCCATGCCGGTACCAACGATCGGGGCCTCAGTCCGGACAAGTGGCACGGCCTGACGCTGCATGTTCGATCCCATAAGCGCCCTGTTCGCATCGTCATTCTCAAGAAAGGGTATGAGGGATGCAGCTACACTTACGAGCTGGTTTGGCGAGACGTCCATAAGCGTGACCTCTGAGGGACGGGCCATGACGAACTCCCCCCCCTTCCTCGCCGAAACGAACTCCGTGGCAAAGCGGCCGTCCTTGTCCACAGGGGCGTTGGCCTGGGCTATGACATGGTCCTCTTCGTCAAGGGCGGACAGGTACACTATCTTGTTCGTAACCCTTCCGTCCTCCACCTTCCTGTAAGGTGTCTCGATGAAGCCGAACTCGTTTATCCTTGCATACGTACTCAGAGAGACTATCAGGCCTATATTGGGACCTTCGGGGGTCTCGATCGGGCATATCCTGCCGTAGTGGGTGGCGTGTACGTCCCTGACCTCGAAGCCGGCCCTCTCGCGGGTAAGCCCCCCGGCGCCGAGAGCGGAGAGGCGCCTTTTGTGGGTGATCTCGCTCAGTGGGTTCGTCTGGTCCATGAACTGGCTGAGCTGACTCGAACCGAAGAACTCCTTTATCACGGCCGTCACGGGCTTGGGATTTATGAGATCGTTCGGCATGAGCGTCTCTATCTCGCCGAGGCTCATTCTCTCCCTGACCGCCCTCTCCATCCTGAGGAGCCCTATCCTGTACTGGTTTTCGAGAAGTTCGCCGACACACCTCACCCTGCGGTTGCCCAGGTGGTCTATGTCGTCTATGGAGCCCTGGCCGTTTTTGAGCCCTATGAGGTAACGCACCACCCCGAGGATATCCTCCTTTCTCAGGGTCGTATGGTCGAGGGGCACATCAAAGCCGAGCTTTCGGTTGAGCTTGAGCCTGCCCACCTTGGAAAGGTCATACCTTTCAGGGGTAAAGAAGAGGCTGTTGAAGTACTGGGTCGCCGTCTCGACGGTAGGCGGCTCACCGGGCTTGAGCCTCTTGTATATCTCGATCCTGGCATTGAGGGTCATGTTGGTTACGGGGTCTTCAGGGTGGGCGCTCCTGTAGTCCTGGACGGCCTTGGTCTCTTCGCTGCCGATACGGTCGTTTAGGAGCGTGTCCCTGAAGGAAGGGCCCATGGCCTCGATGAAGAGGAGCTTGAAGCGGTCTATCTTCCTGCGGGATATCTCGTCAAGGACCTCGCGGGTAAGGGGCTGGTTACACTCGAGCACCACCTCGCCGGTGTTCCTGTCAACGATGTCCTGCGAGGCGATCCTTCCTATTATGTCCTCGACCTCGATCGGAATATACTTTATGCCGGCTGCGACCAGCCTCTTTGTAATGAGCCTGGTTATCTTCCTGTCTTTCTTGACAATAATCTCGCCTGTCTTGGGATCCTTGATGTCGCGACTCGCTCTTTGTCCGACGATATACTCGGGCTCGATGCTTTTGAGGATCTTCCTGCCCTCTATGACTATCTCCTCGCTGGGATAGAAGAAGTTCAGAAGCTCCTCGACGGAGTACCCGAGCGCCTTCAGCAGTATCGTGGCGAGCATCTTCCTCCTCTTGTCGATGCGCACGTACAGCCAGTCCTTCTGGTCGAACTCGAAGTCGAGCCAGGAGCCGTGGTACGGGATGATCCTTGCGGTGAACTGGAGCTTGCCGGTATAGCCCTTGCCCTTCTCGTACTCGAAGAACACGCCGGGCGAGCGGTGAAGCTGGCTTACGATGACCCTCTCGGTGCCGTTGATGATGAAGCTGCCGTTCTCGGTCATCAGCGGTATCTCGCCGAAGTATACGTCCTGCTCCTTGATATCGCGCACACTCTGCGCGCCGGTCTCCGGGTCCTTGTCCCACACCGTAAGCCTCACCAGTATCTTCATGGGCGCGGCATAGGTAAGCCCCTTTTCAAGGCACTCGTCGACTGTATACTTGGGGGTAAGAAGCGAGTATTTGACGAACTCCAGCGACGCTGTGCCACTGAAGTCCGTTATGGGGAAAACACTCTTGAAGATACTCTGAAGCCCGGTATCCCTCTTCTCATCCTCGCCCGCATCCATCTGCAGAAACTCGCTGAAGGACTTCTTCTGTACCTCTATCAGGTCCGGGATGTCTATGACCTTGCCAATACGTGAAAAGTCCTTTCTCAAGAGATGGCCGTTTATCAAGGTTTGAGCCATGCCTTCCTACTCCTTCAGTTTGGTTGCGAACCACCGTGCGCCAAGTGCGCAGTGGGTTCCTGGCTTTCTTAAAAACGAGTCCGCCGCCGCCGCGGAAGACGCTCCGTGACGGCGGATGGCTCGTATAACAACTGTTGCCCGGCACCTCCGTACAGGCCGCCGCCGGGGCATGTAGATACGGATGCACAACGGGCCCGATGCCAGGCCGGGTCACTTCACCTCGACCTCTGCGCCTACAGCCTCGAGCTTCTTCTTTATCTCCTCGGCCTCTTCCTTGCTGACACCCTCTTTCAGATCCTTGGGCGCCCCCTCAACGAGCTCCTTGGCCTCCTTGAGGCCGAGCCCTGTTATGGCCCTCACCTCTTTTATGACCTTTATCTTCTCAGAGCCGATCGCCTTCAACACGACGGTGAACTCCGTCTTCTCCTCGGCGGCTGCCTCGGGTGCGGCCGCCCCGGGGGCCGCTGCCACCGCCGCCACCGGTGCGGCGGCGCTCACGCCGAACTTCTCCTCAAGCTCCTTTACGAGTTCGGCAAGCTCAAGGACCGTCATGTTCTCGATGTATTTTATTACATCCTCTTTTGTAACCTCTGCCATCTTTATCCTCCTTTTTAAATCCTGATGTTTTGTTTTCTCGTATTCCGCAAAGCCGTTCGACACCCCCGGCTTCTCGTCGTCACGCAGCCTTCTGTTTGGCATCACCAACGGCATTAAGCGCATACAGAAGCTTCCTCGGCACACCGGCAAGCACGCCGACGAGAGAGCCCGGGACATTGCTCAGCACCCCTAAGAGCTTTGCGAGCAGCTCCTCCCTGGACGGGAGCTCGGCCAGCCCCTTGATCTCTGCAGGATCAAGGATCTTGCCGCCGAGCGCGCCGAGCCTTATCTTGAGATTGGGCTGGTCCTTGGCGAACTGGAGCAACCTCTTTGCCGCAAGCGCTGCATCATCGTAGCTCAGGGCAATAGCCAGGGGCCCTTCGAAGTGCCCTTCGAGCACCTCATAGGGGGTCTCCTTGACCGCACGACGTGCAAGGGTGTTCTTGATGATGCGGAACTCTACGTCCGACTCCCTCAGGATACGCCTGAGTTCGTTCATGTCGTTCGATGCGATACCCTGGTAGTCGGCGAGAAAGGCAGCCCCGGCCCGGCCGAACTTCTCATGAAGCTCTTTAACCAGCGTTTTCTTGTCTTCCCTTGTCTGCACTATGCTCTTTCCCTCCTTTCTGTCATTCATTTATGCGGCCGAAGACAGAAAGGACACCGAAGCCCGGCTTCCAACCGACAAAAACCGCAGGCCAAAGAGTGAACGGCACGCCGCCTTAACGCTCGATCTACGTTAGGGGCTGCAACCGCTCTTGTATAGTTCAGGCCGCATGGCTTGAGTCTCGGCAGGAGTTTAAGCCGTTTGGGCACCGAGTGCCCGGCGGCACCTGCTGTCTTCGACTTCAAAAAAAACTGAAGTTAACCGCAGCATGCTGCGGATGGTCTTAAGAAAACTCTTATTAATCCGTCATCGCAGAGGCTTGTCCCGATGCGGCAATCTCAAAGCGTTTGATTTTAAAGTAAAAACGAGATCATCTCGCTGCGCTCGCAATGACGAGACAGGCAATGAATCAGAGTTTCCTTGATATAAATGCAACCCCGAAAGGCTGCCTTTTTGATACATTGCAAGGCGTTGTCCCGGCCGGCCGAAGCCCTTCTACTAAGGGACGGATCACTTAAATGTGTTTCTTACCTCCGCGGTATCGAGCTTTATAGAAGGCCCCATGGTCGTGGTGAGATACAGGCTCTTCAGGTAAGTACCCTTGCTTGCAGGGGGTTTTGCCCTTATTACGGCCTCCATGAGGGCCGCAAAGTTCTCCCTCAGCTTCTCCGGTCCGAAGGAGACCTTGCCTATGGGTACATGCACTATGCCTGTCTTGTCCACCCTGAACTCGACCTTGCCGGCCTTGAGCTCCTCCACGGCCTTCTTGACGTCAAAGGTTACCGTACCCAGCTTGGGGTTGGGCATCAGCCCCCGCGGGCCGAGTATCTTGCCGAGTTTTCCAACTGAACTCATCATATCAGGGGTGGATACAACCTTGTCAAAGTCGAGCCACCCCTTCTTTATCTTCTCTACGAGATCCTCTCCGCCTACGTATTCCGCCCCAGCCTCCTTGGCCTCTCCTTCCTTTTCCCCCTTTGCAAAGACGAGCACCCGCACATTCCTGCCGGTGCCGTTGGGCAACACGACAGATCCTCTGACCATCTGATCGGGGTGCCGGGGGTCCACGCCGAGCCTGGCGGCAACCTCCACGGTCTCATCGAACTTGGCGGTGGCCACATCCGCAATCAGGTTGAAGGCCTCTTCCATGGAGTAGGCCCTGTCTTCCACCTTTTCCTTCGCAAGTGCGTATCTCTTGTGCGCCATCTCCTGTTAACCCTCCACCTTGATTCCCATACTTCTCGCCGTACCCTCGATCGTCTTGACGGCCGCTTCCAGATTGGATGCCGTAAGATCCGGCATCTTGAGGGCGGCTATCTCCTCTACCTGTTTTCTCGTCACAGTGGCGACCTTCTGCTTGTTAGGCTCCTTGGAGCCCTTCTCCACTCCGGCGGCCTTCAGAAGGAGCGTGGACGCAGGGGGTGTCTTCGTTACGAAGGTAAACGACCTGTCGGCATATACCGTTATCACAACCGGGATTATCATGCCCTCCTGCTTCTGCGTTCTGGCGTTGAACGCCTTGCAGAAGTCCATGATATTAACCCCATGCTGACCAAGCGCAGGCCCCACAGGGGGCGAGGGATTGGCCTTGCCGGCCGGTATCTGGAGTTTGATCTGTCCTATAACCTTCTTAGCCATCTTGTCTCCTCAGAAGCGTTTATCGTTTGTGTATGTACTTCAACGGTCCAGCGCCGGACCACTTCAAAGCATACCTCCGACGGACGGCCGCATCACGCCTTTTCCACCTGAACGAACTCCAGTTCGACAGGGGTCTGGCGTCCGAATATGCTGACAAGCACCCTCAGCTTTCCCTTCTCGGGCCTTACCTCTTCCACGATGCCGGTAAAGTTGGTGAACGGCCCGTCTATTACCCTCACGCTCTCGCCCCGCTCAAAGAGGACCTTGGGCTTAGGCCTCACGGCCCCTTCCTCCATCTGCCTGGTTATCCTGTTGACCTCTTCTTCGCTTATCGTCGGCGGCTTCTGTGTCCCTCCGACAAAACCGGTCACCTTGGGTATATTCTTTACGATGTGCCACGTCTCATCGGTAAGCTCCATATTTACGAGGATATAACCCGGGAAGAACTTTCTCGTAGCGGTTTTCTTGACCCCCTTAACCATGTCGACGACCTTCTCCGTGGGTACGAGGATCTCTCCGAAAAGGTCCTCCTTGCCCAGAGACCTTATCTTCTCTTCAAGCGCCGACTTGACCTTGTTCTCGTAGCCGGAATATGTGTGCACCACATACCACTTCTTGGACATATCACCTCATCTGCAGGGTAAAAACTTTAACGTAAGATATACTTGACCAGGCTGGAAAGCACAAAATCGACAAGGCCTAAAAATACAGCGCTCATGATGACCATGACAATAACCACCCAGGTTGCACTGAAGGCCTGCTGCTTGGAGGGCCATGTAACCTTCTTGAGCTCACCCTTTGCCTCGGACAAAAACTGCTTCGCCCTGTCTAACTTCTCCATCGAGCCTTATCCTGTTGGATTAAAGATCAGTAAGTAGAGATCTCTAAGCTGGGAACTCACCGTGGCATAAGCCCGGCGCAAGCCGGCATGGTAAGACCTGACGGTCATCCCTGGACAGCCACCACAGAAACCCTATCACCCCAGAGCCGGGGCCACGCGGGATCCGATATCTGTCCATGCGACTCTGCCACGACGGTGCCGTATCTTCAGCCACAGTATCCTTCCGCACACCGTAACAACGGTACAGCGTCCCTCGACACCAAACCCTGTTTCAGGGCATACACGGTTCAGAAACAAGATGGCAGGCCAGGAGGGATTCGAACCCCCAACCCGCGGTTTTGGAGACCGCTGCTCTACCAATTGGAGCTACTGGCCTGTTGCGCTACTGATAGGGCCCCTTGCAAACAAAGAGGCCGGAAAGCTACTTCGTCTCTTTATGCACGGTATGCGACCTGCAGAACCTGCAGTACTTCTTCAACTCCAACCTTTCGGTTGTGGTCTTCTTGTTCTTCGTCGTAGTGTAATTCCTGCGTTTGCACTCGGTGCACGCAAGCGTGATTATCTCTCTCATGACAAGTATAGAAGCCCGCTGTTTTAGTGGTGCGTAAATGTACTCCTTGACGCTCCTACTCTATCACCTTTGTCACAACACCGGCGCCAACCGTCCTGCCGCCTTCCCTCACCGCAAAACGCAACCCCTCTTCCATCGCTATCGGCGTTATGAGCGTAACCTCAAAGTTCACGTTGTCTCCAGGCATCACCATCTCCGTA
>WGEY01000066.1 GCA_015492495.1 Deltaproteobacteria bacterium
ACGCCGTACTGACCCAGATATGGATCGCCCTATGCGTGTACCTGATACTGGCCTGGATCAAGTTCAATCACAGGCTCAAGTTCTCGCTTGGGCAGATGCTTCGGCTCCTGCAGCTCAACCTCTTTGAACGCAGAGACCTGTTGAAGCTCCTGCGAGGCGATCCGGATAAAACGACAAACCATACAACTCAACTCTCACTACCTATAAGTTAATGGGACAGCAGTGTTGGAGCTTATATTTCCATCCATTCTGGACCGCCGCACTTAATAAGGATTTATATTAGAAAATCAAGGTAGCCATGACCAGACCTCCACCATCACGAACCGCACTATCGAGTGGGAGAATGCCACTATTACCGGTGTCCAACCGTCATATACCTTGGCCTCGCCGGTCATATCGGGCTTGAGCATCTGGTCTTCATTAGGTATCTCGGTCAACACCCTAACGACTTTGCCCTGAGCCGAATCTTCAGCCCTTGGCGACACCGATATGACCTTTCCATAGAAGAGCCTTGTCGGGTACGCCCACGGCCTGACCTTGACCCGTGCGCCTATCCTGTCATCGTTCATATCGGCCTCGGGCATGTAGATCTCGGCCCGTATTATGGTGGAATCCTGAAGAGTCAACAGGTGATCATTCTCTTTGAGTATCTTTCCGACCATCTTATCGAGATCCGGGGTTACGACCTGGCCTGAGGCTGGAGACCTTATCACACACCTCTCGAGGTTATCCTTGTAGAAGGCAAGCCTTGTAGCGAGATCTCTCACAAGCGCCTCTTGGGCCTCTATCTCCTCCGGCCTTGCTCCGCTCTTGACAAGGGCGAGGTTTGCTGCCGCCAGCTCCACGTTCTTTGCGTCCACGGCAGCCGCTTTTTTGGCACTCTCATACTCCTCCTCCGAAACAGCACCCCCTTCGTACATATCCTTTAGCCTCTCGGCTTCCCTTCTGCTGAACTCATACTTAGTCTTGGCGGTCTCGAGCTGAACCCGTGCCTTCTCCACCTCCTCCGGCTTGGGACCCGCCTTCAGGAGTCTCAATTGCGCCTCGGCGCTCTCAAGGTTCGCCTTGGTGACCTCGTAGTTTTTTCTGTGCTCCCTGTCGTCGAGAACAGCCAAAACCTGTCCGGCCTTTACCCAATCGCCCTCCCTGACTAAGACTTCCTTTATCTCCCCGGCGACCTGGGTGTTAACCTCTATCTGCCTGAAGGAGCTGAACTTGAAAGGCCCCCCGGGTTCGTACGGATAGGGTATGAGCATGCCCAGGAGCACGATGGCGATGTACATCCACTTGCGAGATTTGCCTTTTTTCTTTATGTTCGAGTTGTTTTTCATGACAGACCGTACCATATTATGATGTTTTAGGTAATGAAACAACCACTTTCTATACTTGAAGAAACCTGCGAACAGGACCAGCAGCGCGCCCCAGCCTCCCGCCGACTCTATAAGCATCGGGGCAAACAGGTACAAGACCGCAAAGCCTCCAGCCAGTGTGGCTGCGAGGGCAGCAAGTCCGTAACCTATGAAGAGCCTCTTGTCTTCATCCGACAGCATCTCCGGCATAGGTTTTCTGAAGAGCCAGGCGATGGCTGTCGATACCGCCCTGGCCCTGAAAGCCGGTATCTCCATCCAATTGTCGAAGACGAACTGGGCGTCCGTCGGCCACAGGAAGTTGGACCTGATAAAGCCGTCGATGAAACCTACAACCGCAACCATGAGAAAAAACGTATGCAGAGCGGTGTCCGGTGGTGTAACAGCCCACAGCACCACGCTTGCAGACATGGCGAGTAGTGAATAATAACATGTGCTGAAGTAAACCCATCCTCTTCCCGCCTTGCTGCTTATGTCCCAGACAGTACCCAGGCAATAGAACTTCGGGATGACGTCATAGGCGAACCAGATGCCGAAGCCCTCCACGCGTGCCCCGAAATGGACGTAGGAGATCCCCCGTGCCAGCTCTCCGGGTATATTGATGAAAAGATAACCTGTGAGAATGATGAAGTAAAAAGGTACGGTGTGAAAAAGTTCTTGAACCTCCTTGCCGAGCGTTACGTAATTGTTGTATACCACAAGAAGCGCCAGGCAAAATGTAGCGACAGAAGCCGCCACGAACTTGGCTGTAAAGCACCAAGAGAATACGGTGGCAAGCCGTCTGAAGATATGGTCGGTCTCAAAAAATCTAAACCGTGTCCAGGTATCGGGGATGGTGGTTTCAAACAGGGCTGTAAATGTGGCCAGTCTGTCTTCGGAAATGAACCCGGCCTGCCGCAGTCTTTCGATGAGCGCGTTTATCTGCTCAATCGATATTGTCATGTTAAACCGCCTTAAGAAGGCGGCCTGTATGATGGGTATGGTGTACTTACCCGTAAGGAGTGTACATACATAATACTCCTCCTCACCGAATTCAAGCGAACCTCCGGTCTCCGGATTCTTGAGGACGTATGTGCGGTGGCCACTCGGCTCGAACCTTACGGACGTCTCGATGTCTTCCCTTAAGGCGTATAACCCTTCGATGTAGCTCATTCACCCCTTCAAAACAGCAGTGATCTTACCCGTTCATGGGAGCCGCAACGCGGACGGGCTTCAACGTGCCTGTAAGCCGCCCTGAAGCCGAGTCCATAATAACGACTTTTTTCTTTGTCTTCAGGCCCCTGTATTCCACGATTCAAGCTTCAGCGCCAAGAGCTTCCGTCCGGCATTCTTGAATACGCCGTACACCGTCCTTTTCATTATTACGCCCCCATAGACTTCCTGCCGGAAGTATCGCGGTTCTCACGCACACGCGCCTTCGCTGGTGAGAATGGCGCTATCACCACCCCGCCGAAGACGGCGTTGTCCGGCTGGGCTACGACGAACCTTATTAGTCCGGCCACCCTTTCAGGCTGTAGCGATCCGGCTGGGGCCCTTATAGGCCCGTTCTGATCCCACAGCGAGGCGGCAACCGCCTCAGCCATGACTACCTGTACCTTCACGCCGTACTCTCTCACCTCTTCGGCGAGCGCCTCGGACATGCCTACTATCCCGAACCTTGAAGCGCAGTAGGCTGAATCGAAAACCCTCCCGCTGAGGCCCAAGACCGAAGAGATGTTGATTATGCACCCCTTCCTCTGCCTTATCATCTCCGAAGCCACCGCCCTGTTGCAAAGGAAAGCGCCTCGAAGATTGGTCTCCACGACCTCGTCCCACTCGCGGTCCGTTAGCTGAACGAGCGTCTTTGGCCCGCACTTGCGCGCCCTGAGTATCCCGGCCGAGTGTACAAGCACATCAATGCAGCCGAACCTCGACACAACGGCGTTCACCATCTCGTCCATATCATCCGCTGAACGGACATCGAGAACAAGACCCATAGTACGCTCACCCGCACCGCCACTCTCGATCTCGTTTACGACCGAACCAACTGAATCTTCGCGCAGGTCCACTATCGCCAGGTTGACCCCGTCTTTGGCAAGCAGCAGGGCAGTGGCCCTGCCTATGCCGCTTCCGCCGCCTGTTATCAGGACGGTCTTGCCCTTAAGCCTCTCTTTTATCCTCCCGTCAAGCCCCAATGTGCGACCTCGTACTCACAGTCAGGACCTCTTCAACACCGCCATGAACGCCGATACGGGTGCACGCATACCGTTCTCGACATCGGTCTTGAACCTTTCATACCCTACAAAAGAGATATGGCCACTCTGCCGCAAAGCCTCAATGTACCTGAGGCGGTACTCCAAATGACTCTCCCATGTCTCCTTCGTGCATTCCTGCATATGCTCCACCGTATCGAAGCCGGCCTTCTTCAGACGGCTGAGATAAGCGTACACATCGTTTAAACCGTCATTGGCCTTCATGACCGAAGAGCCTGCCTCCGAGGCATTAGCATCCACGAGATCGAAGAGCGCAAGGTAGCCGCCTGGCTTTATGACCCTGCTCATCTCGCGGATGAATACATCCCTGTCATTGAAGTAAAAGCACGGCTCTATCGCAAAGACAGCGTCAAACGTCTCTTCGATGGGCATGGTCCCGTCGCGGTTCATGCCGTGGAACCTCGCCCTGCTTATGTTGACCCTGCAGCGCTCTATCTTCCAGTAAAAAGAGGTCATACCTGTAACGGGGCTACCGCGGTACCTGCTGAGCAACAGCTTGACCATCCCACCTTCGTTGGAGTCGAGCTGGAGTATGCTGCCACCCCTGACAACAGGGGTCAAACTCATCAGCCTGTCGGCGAGGTTCAGGCAAGCCTCCCTCTGCGTCCTTGTACCCTTGTCCCAGAGACCTACTGAGCGGAAACCGATGTAGCCGAAAAAGTCGGCGTTGATCCAGTGGTAGAGCGGCCAGTCCGGCCGCCTCCTGCCGCCGAAGGGCGTGCTCGACTTCCTGCGCCTCTCATTTTCACGTACGTATCCCTGCCATATCTCAAGACCCCCGAGCGGGTTCGGGACATATTCCCATCCGTCTGGGGTTCGCGAGGCTATCTCGGGTCCGTAGGGGTTGGATACGCCGATAAACAACCCGTACTGGGTGGATGTCATGGTGCGCACCCCCTGGTTGTACGGATTGCCAAAGCCGTGCTGTGTAACAGGCTCCCACTCCAGACCGTTTCTGGTCCTCCATAGATGGCAGCCAGCATAGCTCTCCATCAAGGTCTCTATGCCCCACCTTTTCAGGTTCATCCTCTTTGTATACGGAAGCTTCTTCATGTCGAGGAACGGCAGCATGCCGCACCAATTGAGGGTGCCTGCGTAAAGGTAACCGTTGTACACCTCCATCTTCCATATGTAGCCGTTGAATATCTTGTTGAAACCGGCGTCATACCCTGAAAGCGGGGTCTTGTAGCCGTCCGGGGTGTGCCTCTGCTCGCCTACGATTATGTCCCACGAATCATCCGGGCGCACGCATATTATCTCGGCCGCAGCCGGCCCGATTATGTGCTCGTAGTCGAACCCACCGTTCTGTATGCCAGTACCCACATAGAGATTGCCCTTGAAGCCGCACATGCTCATCACCATCTCGTTGAGGTTACCCCTGTAAGCGCCCCTCGTCAGTATCTTCTTCCACCTGTAAGGGGGTTTTCCCTCGCCATCGGTCTTCCAGACCTCGCATCCGGTGGTTGGATTGAAGGTCGAGGCGTATAAAAAATCACCGTATGCGTAGAGCTCGTATATCGAAAGATTCGTATCCTCGCCGAAGCCGTGTTCACTTACCTCCCGCCACCGACCTCCGAGCGGGTCGTCTGTTTCGAGAACTACAGGGTACTCGGAAATGCACGGCTTGCCATCCCAGCCGAAGTCACTGAACCTGCCCGTAGGGGCTATATACAACCTGCCTTTAAAGGAGACGAGGGATCGGAAGGTGTTGACCATACCGTCCTCCATTATCGGGGTAAATGTAAAATCCACCCCGTTCTCAGTAGTCAGTATGCCGGCATCCCTCGCCTTCTTCGGCGCCCACGTGGCCACGCAAAGCACCTTCCTTCCGCCGCTCGGCTCAAAGACGGTCATCGCCCTGTAACCGATATCACGTGTAACAGGCCTGCCTTCCCTGCCGTGTATTATGGGAGATCTGTACGCCCTCCTCCATCGCTCCTTCTTGGGGTCGTACGCCCAGATATCGACCTGCCGGTCCTCTATGTCCCACACGTCGTCAGGACACTTTATCGGCCACGGGTTAAGGGTATGCGATTTGTGCATCTTTATCATGCACAAGTTCGCCTTTGTAACGCCTACGTATAGCTCTCCGTTGAACCACGCCATGGAATGTGGATATGCGTTCCACCCGTTCCCGAAACCGTTACGGGATATCAGCCTGTAACTTATGAGTCTGTTTTTTTTGTCCGAACCAGCGGTCATCTAAAGCCGAACTCTGCTATCTTCTTCAAGTGTGGCGAACAAAGAGTCGAGCCGGTCCCACAGCCTCGCCTCCTCCTCGTTTGTCATGCCGTTGATCCTTCCCTGAACGATCTGCTGCCTTGTCTTCACTATCTCCCTGTGCTGAGGCACGGAACCGTCGAGCAGTGAATTCTCGTTGGAGTCGAGGTACACGAAGTAACAGTTATGCACCTCCTTAAAGAGTCGTATCACATGTCTTACGGCCTCTTCGGAGTCCATCGTGAGGTGTTTCCATTTGTCATAATAGCCGCTTAGCCTGTACTTCTTCCTCATCTCAGGAGTAGATACCGGAGATATGGGAAGCACGAGAAAGGCATTTACAGAATAGAAGTTCAGACCGGGCTCATTTGTGGGATACGAGTTTAGAAAGTCTATGGTGTTCTGCACAGTCTCCTCGGTCTCACACGGGAAGCCCATGAAGAGGGTGGAATAGGTATTGATACCAACCCTGTTGAGAGCGTATATGGCCTCAAGCGCCCTTTCCGGGCCAACCTGCTTGCTCATGTGCTTCAGTATCTCAGCATCCCCTGATTCTACCCCTAGCGCCATGGAGTAGCAGCCGGACTCCCTGAGAAGCTCGGCGGTCTCGTTATCAATGACGTCCGTGCGCGTGAATCCTCTCCATCGTATATCGAGCTTCGCCTTTATAAGGTTACGGCAAAAGCTTTTAAGACTGTCCTTGTTGAGGAAAAGGTTCTCGTCGACGCAGCAGACGCTCTTGCCGGTGAACCGCTCGCTCATGGCCCTGAGTTCGCTAAGCACAAGGTTCCACCTCCTGGTAACGAGCTTTCTCTCAAGGCCCACGAAGTCGCAGAAGCTGCACCTGTACGGGCAGCCCTGCTTTATGGACACGGGTATCTCAAAGCCGATTATGTCCTCGTCGACGCTCCACCAGTCTATGCTGAAGTCCTCGAGTATGTAAGGCTCCTGCGTCACCTCGTTCATAACAAACTCGTCGCCGTCGTAATAGGCGAGGTTTGGAAGACCACGCGGGTCGTCACCTCTGTCGATCATTCTTAGAAGCTCAAGTAACGTAGTCTCGCCCCTCGAGTTAACTACATAGTAGTCGGACCTGTCCTTTCTGTTCCCGAAGAAGTAATGCATCTTCGTCAGCCATTCGAGTGGAAAGTCGATCAGCTCGCCCCTGTCGTACAGCTGCCTTATCTTGTACGACTTGAATATCTTGGTGCCGCCTATTATCACCTTTATTCCGGGGACCCGCTCCTTCATGTAGTCGGTTATCTCGGAGATAAGACCGGGGAATATTATAAGCGAACTTGATATTATGCCGTAGCGCGGCCTTAACTCCAGATACCTGTCGACGGTCTCGATCTCGTCTGCAAAGTTGTTTATGGTCTTGACCGTAAACCCGAGCTTCTTCCTCAAGAGATCGGATATGTAGATGGCATTCAGGAACGTCGGCGAATGGGCTACGCGGGGTATGGAGTCCCACTCGGCCTTCGTGGCCTCCAGATCCCTGCCGTGCTTGAAGTAACGCCTGAGAAAATCAAAGGAGCACTGATAATCGTCCAGGTAGAGCTTAAAGTTGTGGACAACCCCCCCGGTGGTTATCATCGCCTTGTCCGTATAGGCGTAATTGCCGATTACTATTGCGTCAAGTCTTTCCATTGCATGCTCACCCTCTATGGCAGGTACAAGAAAACTACTGGCTGGTTAAAGGTTCTTATCGAGAAACTCCGCCACCCTCTTCCATACCGCCCCCCTCGACGCGATAAGAAAGTGGTTCCCCCGAAGCCTACCAGGAACCGCTACGAGCTCGACCTTCTTGCCGTACCTTTTCGCCTCCTCAACAAGCGCCTCTGCGTGAGCGAAGGGCACGAACTTGTCGCTCTTGCCGTGTATAACAAGGAGAGGGATATCGAGGTTCTTTATGAAGGACAAAGCAGACCTCTTTCTGAAGTTTTCACGCGTCCTGGCATCCCTGTCCGGAGGCCACCCGAGCCGCCTCTTGACCCCGCTTACTGCGTACTTGTCGTAATTTGAAAGTTTGGGCTCCTCTTTTATCCTCTTCTCGTAAAAACGGACGTGCATGGCGAGGTCCACGACACCGGATATATCCACAACGGCCTTTGCGTCTATTCCGTTGTCCGGGTCGAGCGCGCCGAGCAGGGCCAGGAAGCCACCATGGCTCACGCCCACCAGCGCTATACGCGACGGGTCCACATACGGCTCAGCTATAAATCTGTTGTACGCAGCGATTATGCTACTGAACTCGTTAGAGTCACCGAAGTATTCGCTCTTGTACTCGACTGAAAATATCGCATAATCAGCACCGAGGTGCCTTTGAACCGCCTTTATCTCCAGCATGTGCTTGGGGCCGAACCTCTCGTCGTTCCCGGACAGCGATGCCCCGCCGTGTATGAGAAGTATCCCGGGCAACTTGCACTTCCCGCTTCTGTCTGGAATGGAAACCCACCCCTGCAGCTCCGTACCATCCTGGAGACTGTACTTTATAGGCTTGATCTTCGCCTTCGTTGCCTTTGTCGACGCCTCTGCAAAAAAAGAAGCGAATATGAATATTGTGAGCAGAAAGGCGACAACAAGGACCTTAAATGACCTCGCCTCGACGGGTATGCGGCTCATACGACCTTTCTCTTTCTCGTCTGGAACGGCACTAGCTGTGGCTTGACTATCAGGGTGTCCTCTGGCAAGGACAGGAGATATACTATAAGGTCTGCTACCGTTCCCGGAGACAACGCCTTACCCATACGTGCGCCGAGTGCCGTACCCGAGGTCATAGGGGTATCCGTAAGGCCGGGCAATACAACGTGCACCTTTATACCGTGAGGCCTGACCTCCTCACAAAGCGCCTCTGTAAATCCTACAACGCCAAACTTCGAGGCGCTGTACGCCGGGGCGTAAGGCTGCCCCTTGATCCCCGCTGGATGAGATGAGATATTTACTATGGTCCCGGATCGCTGCTTCTTCATGGCCGGCAGCACGGCCCTGTTCGAGAGAAAGACCCCCGTAAGATTCACCCTGATAACGTCCTCCCACTCCTTAAGGGGCAACCGGGCGGTCTCCACTGGGAAAACACTCTTTGACGAAGGGCTCTTGCCCACCCCGGCGGAGGCAACGAGCGCATCGATGCGACCGAACCTGGATAGCACCTCCTCGGCCATCCTATATACGGCGGCCTCGTCGGTCACATCACACTCGACGGTTATAAACGCCCCATGTCCACGGTCTCCCATCTCCTCCGACAATAAAGCGAGCCTCTCCCCGTTTCTGGCCACTGCGGCCACATTAGCACCCTCGTCGGCCGCTGCAAGCGCGGTTTCTCTACCTATACCGCTGGAGGCTCCTGTAACGATAACAATCTTCCCATCAAGCAGGCCCCCTCCTCTCTCTCCGTACTTATCCGTTGGCGCCGTCTGCATAAGCCAGATATTTCCCATCACTATTGTTCTTTATGAACTCCTTCAGAGCCTTGGCGAAGAACTCCGGCTTCACCGCCGGGTGAAAGTGTCCCCTTCCAGGGACCATAACCGTCTTAAGGCACCTAATCAACCCGCTCAACTCATGCAGCACATCGAGGAACATCGAATGCTCCCCATAGACCGCAAGGGCCGGTATGCTTATCCCAGCTATATTTTCACGCGTAAGGCCGGCAACGTCCTTGAAGTCCTGTCTCGCTGTGGTCTCGGACATGAGCCTCTGCCACATGGCCGCCGCCTTCCTTCCACCGTTCCACGAGCCGAACGGCAGAAAGAAGCCACTATTACGAGAATCTTCCCGGACACCGGCAAGCCTTGGATCGGATAGCTTCTGGAGCATGTCAGCATCGAACTCGACCCCGTCGTCAAGCTTGATGCCCAGAGACGCGTACTTTGCCTTCAGGACATCCATCCAGTACGGCCAGTCCCTCAGGGTCTTCCTCTCCTGCAGCGCTTTGACCACCGCATCGGCGAGCGTGAGTGTGGCCACACGCTCCGAGTGGAGAACCGCCGTATGCAGTGCGACGCTTCCCCCGAAGCTGTGTCCTACAAGATGCGCTCTCTCTATGCCGAGAGAGTCCATGATGCCGGTCAGGTCTTCGGCCATGTCACGAGAGGTATAGCCGCTTGCCGGCATGTCACTCGCACCGTGCCCTCTGAGCTCGTATATGGTCACCCTGAAGTCTCCGGCCAGGAGCCTCACGACCTTCGGGTACCAAAAGGCCATATTCGCCCCCAGACCGTGTATCATCACAAGGTCGGGGCCGTGTCCCACCTGGAAGTAATTGAGGCTTATATCGCCTACGGTTATCTTGGGCATCCCTCTATGCCGCCTCCTGCTGTCAACTACTCTATATAACCGAGCATTCTAAGCTGGGACATGACCGCGCTGCTGTCAGCCGAGTCCAGCGCCTCATCCCTTGAGCAATCCGCCCCCAAGGTCCTTCCCTCGACCCTTATGGGGCAGGTCCTCAAGTAGTCATCCTCGAAGACGGCAGACGGTACCCTGCCTTGCATGTCCTCCGGCACCGGCAGTCCGAGGCTGTAAAGAAGGCATGGGGCTACATCTTCGATGGAGAAGGCGTCCGCCGAAAATCCCTTCTTTATGCCCTCTCCACCTGCGATGAAAACGCCTTCGAGCCTGTGGCACCCGGCGGGCTCGTCCCTTTTTTTGAGGGTCTTATCGGAGTTCAATATCGAAACCATGCCACCGTCATCCATCAACACAGTAAGGTCGGGGGCGAGATGGCTGTATCTGCCAGGGAAGGCCTCCTCACGGGTGAGTACGCTCTTCACCGGACGCCTCCCTGTCCCGGGGTCGACGTATTCAAGAAGCCCCTTCCTTATCCCTTCCCTGAACCCTTCATACTCCTCCGGCTTGACCCCTGGACCACCATCTATTGATCTTCTTATGTATATGCCGTTGCTGCTCGGTGTCCAACAGTACGCAAGCGTCTTATTAAAATCGATCACGCCGGTATGTGAAGATATCCTCCCTTCGGTGAGCTTGCCAGGCTCAGCTATATTGTTCGGCTCACTCCACTCAAGCACGCCATGGTCATGCAGCCACTTGTTCAGGTAGAATATCTCCTCGGTCGTTCCAAAGCCGTGGTCCGACGCGATAAAGACCCTTGCGCCGGGGCCTGCCATTGCAACCGCCTCTGAGATATAGCGGTCTATAGCCCGGTAATAATCGAGACACAGCTCTCTTATCTCCTTCTGTTCAGGGGTAACAACGGTGGAGCAGGCCAGCTCACCGAATATATAAGGCCAGAACAGGTGCTGCAGCTTGTCGACACCATCAAAGACCACGGCCGTCAGATCGCATGGGGCATTCTGCATTATGTGCGAGAGTATCTTAAACCAGTTCCTCTCTCTATCTATGTGTGACCTTATCCATGCGAGAGACTCCGCGTGATCCATCTTCCCGCCCTGAAAACACTTCTTCTCCTGTTCAAGGTGAAATCCGAGCGACTTGATATCCACGCCGTCCAGCGACTTCATCGTTTCATAGAACTCCTGGGGGTACGTAGCCCTTTTGAGGTGCTTCCACGGTATGAAGCCCGATACGAGATAGCCGGAGACGGGTTGAGCCGGTGACATCCCGTAGAAGTTGAGCGAGGCTATCCTCTTGCCTTGCCTGGAGGCTATGGACCAGACGGTCTCGCTCTTTATATCCTTCGAATCGTTCAGCTTCATGACTATACCGCCGCCTTTTTCCTCAGGCCTGAGAAAGTCAAATATACCGTGGTCGCCCGGTCCCTTGCCGGTTACGAGCGAGATCCACGCGGGTGGAGTCAGCGGATTCGACGTTGAATGCAGCTCGGCCCTTGAGCCGTTTGCGGAAAATTCCTTGAGAAAAGGCATCACCCCTTCTTCCATCATCCTGTCCAGGACGGCGAAAGTCGCCCCGTCAAGTCCTATAAACACCGTTTTTTTCAAATCTTCCTCCGTTCCTGTCACTCTATTCAGTCGAGATGCCTGTTCAAGAACTCGGCAATCTCCGATACGCGTATCTCGTCCACATAGTTTCCGTCCTTTATGAGTATCTCCTCGAAAGGAAGTCCGCTTTTCTGAAAATGCTCCTCTATGGCCCCCACGAGCTGAACGACGTCTATTGACTCGAATCCGAGGTCCTCGATGAGTTTCGTATCAGCGTTTATACCACCGGAGAAGCCGATATCCCAGTCACTCGTCATCTCGTTGATAATACCTATGGTATCCTCAAGTATTTCCTCTTTCGTTTTCATGAAAACCACCTCTTTTTATTACCGCTTATTTTATTACCGCGCCGGCGAGCACAAACTCCCCACGCCGCATAGTATACGCATTTACCTTGTCGCATCCATCACCAACAGCCGACTTGAACCCTCCTGTAAGGGACACCTCAACTTCCCCCGTACGTGTATCGAAGGATGTTATCACAAGCTCCCTCTGACGTCCCATGAGACCCGTGCCTAACGCTTTTGCGACCACCTCCTTGGCCCCCCACATACGAAGCATCCACTCATTCCGCAACGAGGGAGCGAGCGCGCGGAGCATCTCACGCTCATGGTCTGTAAAGGCCGCAGAGTCAAACCCTTCCTCGAGTTCCCTTATCCTTTCTATGTCGATACCTAGGCCGCGCGCGTCCGTGCAACATGCAGCGGCCGCCACCCCGGACGAATGGGCTATGGATACAAGCGGCAGCTCAACAAGACCTTCTGCTCTTTCTACAACCGGTCTCCCCGATGGATCCTTAGATATCCTTATATCTGCCGGATAGAGATCACAGCCGTACACCGCCGCGCTTAACATCCTTACGGCATCCTTTGATGCCGCCCTCCCGATCAGCCACTCCATGCGCCTCTTGGCCGTTCCCGCCATATTCGAAAATTCCGCCAACTCCTCCATGGATAGCACAAGACGGGCAAGAACCCTCTCCCATATTCTATCATGTGACTCGAGAAACTCCGGCTTAAGGCAATCGAGGATGCAACAGTAGACGTTGGCCGCTCCGAAAAGCCCCTTAACGGGCGTGGAGACCGTATTGCCGGGGATTGAAGCCCTCAGCCTGTAGAAGGCATCGGGCATGTCAAAACGCCTGTCCCACCAGCCCTTGAGCCTGATCCGCAGGAATCCTGCTCCGTCTATTATATCGATGTCCGACCTTACTTGACTGTCGCCTTCAAGGGAGATAGCTGCCCTGCACTCCGCCCTCTCCGGTGGGATCAGACAAGGTCCGTACAGGGTCAACTCCTCGAGCCTGAATGGGAAGATGTGAAAGCCGGTCTCAAGGTGGTCCGACGTCCAGTAGGCTATGACCTGTCCAGCTGCGTCGAGTACCACCGGGTCCGAAAGAAAACCGCCTCCTTGCTGGCGATCCGTGAACAGCGGCTCCATGGGCATGGCCTTCAGCCTGGCTGTAGCACCGTTCTCTCCCCAGAGCTCCATCCTGTCAACCGCCTGAAGCGTCGGACCGTGAAACATAAAGCCCTCGTAGAGATCCTTACCGGCCCAACGGGAACTACGCTCACCCTTAAGCTTAAGCTCCATGGGGGCAGGCGGCACCGGATACCTCTCCCCGAAGACCATCGTACCCTCTATCAGGGGCATCCCGGGCTTTACCTTCGCGGGGTCATGAGGATCGGCGTCGATTATCCGTACATGGGCCTCGCTCGCCCCGCTCACCTTGGCGTGTATCTGCAGGGTCCTCCGCCCCTCGTCGAGCCCGATCCACCTATAAGCCCTGACCTCCTTCATGCCGATCAGCAGCTTGGACGGAAACAGAAGGCTGGCACCCTCGGCGAGCATCTCCATGCTGAAGGTGAGCGGTACGACCGGGAGCGCATTAAGTGACTGCGTCACCGAGACCTTGCCGCCGAGGGTATGATCGAGCAGAAACCTGTCCCTCGAGATGTCGAGCTCGCAAAGGGCAATGATCTCGCTGTCACCGGCTGAGACGACCCGGTCTATGAGGACCGGTCGCTTCGCCGTAGTCTCGACGACCGGGGCCGTGACGGTGCCCCCGGATACAAAGGCGCTCAATATCTCCTCCTGTCCCCTCAGAAACTCCTCCATATTGCGCAGATACTCAGCCATGACCATGTCCCGCATGTCCCGCGGTGTGTCCGCAGAGACGTCTTCTGTCTCTTGCGCCTCCACCCTCACACCGGCACGGCGCGATCTTACAAACCTCCTGGCGTCTTCGCCGAGCTCTATCCTGGGCAAAAGGGTGTTTATCTTTATCGAGCTCTTCTTTTTCTTTGCAGCCCTTTCCTCACAATCCCATAAGACATCAACCGGTGACCTGCGGGCATAGAGCGGCAAGGGGTTTACGTGTACACGGCTTGCATAAAGAACGGCGACGAGTTCGTTTATCTGCCTCAGCCCAGACCTCCTGTGCAGATTCGACGGCACGGCCAGGTGGGGCTTCTTTCTCAATATATCATCTACAAAGGCCGTCAGGTTCCCCCTCGGACCGACCTCTATGAACACCCTTACCCCATCGCGGTACATCGCCTCTATGGTCTCTCTGAACCGCACCTTCGATGACCATTGGACGGTGGCGAGGTCCCTTATCGCATCCGGCTCATCGGGGTACCTCTCAGCCGTTACGCACGAGTACACATCAACCGCCGGGCAGGCCACCTCTATCGAATCGAAGTGGCGTCTCAATGCCTCGGACACCTCCTTGAACATGGGCGTATGGTAAGCGCGTGCAAACGGCAGCCTTATGGCCACTGCACCGGTACCCTTGAGAGAACGCTCGGCACCCGCTATCGCGCTCTCTTGCCCGCACAATACCACCTGATTAGGGCAGTTCTCCATGGCGACAAAGAGACTGCCTTCGCTGTTCTCTACAAGGGATTCGATCTTCTCCATGCCGACACCCCCGACGGCCAGGAGCACGCCCTCGGCTATCTTACCGCTCGATGCAAGCTCCTCGTACACCTTGTTGACACCTAAGACGAAGTCTATGAACCCTTCCCTGCCGTCGAGCCTTATCATCCCACCAGCAATAAGGGCGGAGTACTCGCCGGTACTGTGGCCAAGCATAGCATCGGGGCTCACCCCAAGCAGGTCCATCACCTTAAGCAGCGCCTGGCTCGACGTGAAGACGGCCTCGGCGGCCACATCCATCTTCCACCTCATGTCGTCAGAGCCGTCCTGGCCAAGCGGCAATGGAAACACCATGTGGCTCGGCAGATACTCCCGCCCGCGCTTAATGAACGCGCTGTCAACAAGGTCAAACACCTCCCTCACCTCAGGGAAGCTCATGCAGAGATCGGAGAGCATCTCCGGGTACTGCGACCCCTCACCGGGGAAGAGGAAGGCAACCTTTCCATCGGCATCGGTGCGGTCCGCGAAGTAGTATATGCCGCTCTTATCCCGTATCCTCACGCAGGCGGGATCTCTGAGTCTGTCAACCGCATAGCCGAGCTTCTCGACAAGATCGTCCAACGAAGTAGCTACGATCGAAAGCCTGAACGGTCCGTTCAAAGACAGCGTCGCGCAGGTATAAGCCACATCCTTCAGCGAAACCTCCCCTCCGGTCTCAAGGCGATCCTTCAAGGCCTCGGCCTCTGCCACAAGACCGTCTCTCGTATCCGAGCCGAGGAGGACCACCTCGCTGTCCCATTCCGTATCGAGATGGGCAAGCCTGGTATCATCATCGTGCTCTTCAAGTATGGCGTGCGCGTTTATGCCGCCGAAGCCGAAGGCGTTTACAGCCGCCCTTCTCGGCGTCTCCAGGCCGTGAATCCAAGGCCTGGTTTCGGTATTGATATAAAATGGCGTGGATTCAAGCCCGAGCCTTGGATTAGGCTTTTCGCAGAGCGTAGGCGGCAGCACCTTGTGGTAAAGGGCGAGACACGCCTTTATGAAACCGGCTATACCAGCCGCCGGTATCAAGTGGCTTATCATCGACTTCACTGTGCCGATTGCGCACCAAGGGCGCTTACCCTTTCTCGGACCGAACACCCTTCTCAGGGACTCTATTTCAGTTATGTCGCCCACCGGCACGCCCGTGCCATGGGCCTCCACGAGCCCAACGGTATCGGGAGAAATGCCCGACTCGTCATAGGCCCTCTGCATGGCGAGCGCCTGGCCTTCGGCACGCGGAGCAAGCAGGCCGAGCACCCTCCCGTCACTCGCCACACCTACGGACTTTACAACGGCGTATATCCTGTCGCCGTCCCTTATCGCGTCCTCCTTTCTCTTCAGCACGACAAATCCAAGCCCTTCGCCCAAAAGTGTGCCGTCGGCGGCCTCGTCAAAGGCCTTCAGCTCCTGTCTCCTCGAAAGGGCGTTTATCTGGCAGAATATCATCAGTATGGGAGGCGGTATGTAGGCATTCACCCCCCCGACTATGGCGAGGTCGCACCTGCCGGAGCTCAGGTCCCGGATGCCGTGCTCCACCGCCACTAGGGAAGAGGCGCAGGCCGCGTCCACAAGGTAATTCGCGCCCATCAGGTTGAGCCTGTTCGCTATCCTGCCAGCCAGCACATTCGGTACGAGGCTCGACGTGGTCTCGGGTATGAACGGTGGGAGTTTATCCTTGAGAGCCTTTCTTATATCCTCTAGGTCTGCATCGGGGTAGTCGGGGTTGAGCTCTCTCAGTATGCCTATGGTCTGGTCTATGACGACGCCGTGCTGAAAGAGGTTGGTAACACCACGGTTTATGTACGTCCCCCTGCCGATTATGACTTCAGTCATCTCCGGATTTATCGTATCCCTGTCGTAGCCTGCGTCCTTTAACGCCTCATCCGCCACCCTCAAGGCAAGGTAGTGGTCCGGCTCCCCGCCGTCGAGCGAGTTGGGCATCACACCGTATTCAAAGGGGTCGAAGGTGGCAAGCTCGCCCAGGTATCCCCCTCTCTTGCAGTATATCCTGTCGTTGCTTCTGGCCTCGGGGTCGAAGTAGATATCCGCACCCCAGTCCGGCGGAGGATCTCCGATGGAGTTTACCTTGGAGACGATGTTGTGCCAGTAGCGCCCCACGTCAGGGGCGCCCGGGAATATGCACGAAAGGCCTATCACCGCGATATCAGCCATGGTCCCCCTCCTGCTACCACCTCGACCTCACCCTTTCTACCCAAGACTATCTCGTCCAAGAACATCTTCTTTCCCGCCTCAGGCGGCACGAGCTGGATCCCCCTCTGCTCGAACTGCCTGCGCACCTCCGGTGTGACCATGCCGGCCTTGTCCCATGGACCCCAGTTTATCGCAACCACCCTTCCTGGCCATACCCTGTCGAGATAGCGGGCAACGCCGTTTACTACCTCGTTGGCCGCGGCGTAGTCGGCCTGTCCCCTGTTGCCGAAAAAACCCGCAACAGAGGTGAAAAACACTATAAACTTGAGCCCTTCGGGCCTCAACTTCCTGCTTAATATGAAGGTGCTGTCTGTCTTGGTGTCAAAGACCCTGTCGAATGACTCCTGTGTCTTGTCACAAATGAGCTTGTCCTCGATTATGCCCGCACCGTGTACCACCCCGTCGATCCTGCCAAACCTTTTGTATACCGTGTCTATCACAGCCCCGAAACCGGCTTCATCTTTCACGTCTGCAGAGTAGTAATGGACCACCGAGCCAGCCTCCTCTATCCTCTTGAGGTTGGTCCTTATCTCCCTGGCGGTGGTTATACGGGTGTATTCACGCTCTATATCAGAGATAGAGAATGGGAGTTTCTTCTCCCTGAACATATTTGTTATGGCGGCCTTTATCTCACCAGGCGCAGTAAGCCCCTTGATGTAGTGCGGATCAGCCCCAGGGAGAGGCGACCTGCCCACGAGTACCAGCGTGGGTCTGTAGCGCCGAGCCATCTCCACAGCCACCTCGGCCGTTATACCCCTTGCCCCACCGGTTATAAGTATGACCCAGTCGTTACCTATCCTGACACCCTCCGCACCGGGATCAAGCGCTGCTTCCCTTGCAGTATGCCAGACCCTCACGGACCCTTGATAACCCACCTCGACCGAATCGTCTTTGATAGCCATCTCTCTCAGTATATGACTGACCGCAAGCTTAACGGGTGTTCCCCTTTCGATGTTGACCACCCGGCACATCACCTCCGGCCACTCCTGCGCCGCCGACTTCAGCAGGCCGGATACGCCGTCCTGGCCGAGCGTACGCCCATCGGTGCTTCCTGTGCCGTTCAAATACTCTATGCAGGTGGCGGCCAGGAGCCAGCCGCAACCCTCCTTTCCGGAGGAGCGCAGGTCTTCACACGCCTCCTTGGCCAGGACGAATAGGCTCTTCACCTCTCTCCGCAACAGCGACTTCCATCCTTCGAGCGAGAGATCCCCGAACGGTGTCGACTCTCCAAGCGGCAGCAGATGGATAAGCCCTGACACATACCCTTTTGTCATCCTGATCTCATCTATGACCTCTTTTACGGAGGCATGGTCGGCGAGGTCGAGGGTGTACGTGTCTCCGTTCCTTGAACGAGGCCCCATCCTTAGCACCACGGCACTGCCGCCACGCCGTGACACCTCGTCAGACAGAGCCTGCGACACACCGCGCCCGTCGTCGGTTATTAACACCACCCTGTCCGGCGGAAACCTGAGTTCGCCCGGCTCTGCCGGAGACGGCACCGAGACGGATACAAGCCTCGGGATGCGGCCGTCACGACTTGCACCGACAGCGGCTTCCTTAGGCGCTTCAGCCGCAGACCGAACAACGCCGCCGCTCGACAACTCAGCAAAGCATCTTTCAACCACTGCGTTCAAGGTCTTCAATCGAGACAGCTCGTCCACGATAGAGCGCACCTTCTCCCCCTCCCTACCGGAGAAGGTCTTCGTAAAGGCGTTGAGTATCTCGACCCGCTTTATGG